>DOIX01000392.1:0-9092 GCA_003511885.1 Cyanobacteria bacterium UBA11153 | reverse complement strand
AAAGACTTATTCAGCAAACCCTACATATCCCAATTTCCCAGTTAACGAGGTACGGCCAAATTTCTCAGCCATACCTCATTAAACCAGAAAAACCCGTTACTTCAACCTGTATTCCGCATCCCTGCTGCAATCCCATTAATCGTCAACAAAGCCCCGCGCAATAACTCGCCCTTACTATAGCGAGATTGGACAAAACCTGTAGCCGTTTGCTTGCTATGCTGACGCAATCTTTTCAGTAAAGAAACCTGTAAGAAACCGAGAGGAACAATTGTTCCATTCCGCAACTGCACGGAGCGTTGTAAATCTGGATCTCCATCTAACAATCGCTTATGCTCTGTAATTAACAAAATTAAATCCCGTGTCAGATTAAATTCACTAGAAATTTGCTCGAATAAACGCTCAAATCGTTCCAAATCTTCCGGTTTCGATAATTTCCGCACGTAATGACCTGCAATTTGCAAATCTACTTTAGCTAAGGTCATTTCTACTTTAGAAATTGCCATTTTGAAGAAAGGCCATTTTAAATAAAAATAGCGCATTAACTTCAAATTTTCCTCTGGTTCATCAGTCAAAAAGCTGTTCAATGCCGTCCCCACCCCATACCAACTGGGTAATAAGAAACGGGTTTGCGTCCAACTAAACACCCAAGGAATAGCTCGCAAACTACTAAAATCTTTTTTCCCCCCCCGACGTGCTGGACGAGAACTAATTTGCAACTGGCTAATTTCTTGAATTGGCGTTATTTCGTTAAAGAAATCCAAAAAATCAGGTTGTTCGTAAATTAAAGCACGGTAATGTTGGCGCGATTGCGTCGCCAACTCTTCCATAATCTCATTCCACGGCTCAATATTATCAAAACCTGTCCCTAACAAGCTAGCTTGCATCACTGCTGTTGTCACTGTTTCTAAGTGATACAGCCCTAATTCCGGTAGGGAGTATTTGGAGGCTAAAACTTCCCCTTGTTCGGTAATTTTAATTCGTCCGCTAATACTGCGACCCGGTTGTGCCAAAATAGCTTCATAAGCTGGCCCACCACCCCTGCCTACGGATCCCCCGCGCCCGTGGAATATTCGCAAAGCTACACCGTATTCTTCTGCAATAGTTTGGACGGCTTTTTGAGCTTTATGAATTTCCCAATTACTGCTTAAGAAACCGGAATCTTTATTACTGTCAGAATAACCCAACATCACTTCCTGAAGGCTGGTAATTGGTTCGTTGTCATTGGCTATTTGTTCTTTCTCAATTGCCCATGACTCATACCCACCTGCTAAACTGGCGCGATACAGGGGTAAATCAAACAGAGATTTCATTACTCTTGGCGCTCGTTTTAAATCCTCTACTGTTTCAAAGAGAGGCACTACCTGAATCGTACTTTTTGCTGTGGCTGGATCGTACAATCCGGCTTCTTTTGCCAGTAACAATACTTCCAACAAGTCACTGACTTCGTGACTCATACTGATCACGTAGGTTTGGCAAATTTCTTCACCAAATTCTTGTTGTAATTGCCGTAACATCCGGAATGTTTTGATTGTTTCGCAGGCTTTTTCACTAAATGGTAACTCGCTAGGAATTAATGGTCGTCTGGTTTGTAATTCTGTTGCTAGCCACAAAGAACGCTCTGCTTCTGATAATTCATTGTAAGGTTTGGGTAATATTTCCAGATAAGCAGTAAGTTCATTAATTGTATCTGAATGGCGTGAGCTTTCCTGACGGATATCTAGGTGTGCTAGATTAAAGCCGAAAATTTCCACTTGACAGATCAGATTTTCCAATTCCTGACAGCTTAACCCCGTTTCGGCTAAGTTTTGCTCAATCATCTGCAAATCTGATAAAAACTCCACGCCAGAGAGATAAACGCACCTGTCCTCAGATAGTTCCACCTGTAAGGGTTTACTCTGGGAGAGCCGCAGGTTTCGTTCCAGAGTTTTTTCCAATCTGGCTTGAATGTAGGCTAATTTCAGGCGATATGGTTCTTGTCGGTAGCGAATTGATAAGCGATCGTAAACTTCTGGCATAAGGGCACGATCTTGTTCTAGAGAGTCTAATAACTCTGGTAAAACATCGCTACAGTGAAGGGATAAACTCAACAATCCGATTAAATTACCGATAGATTCGATATATTTTTCCAGGATTAAGTTTCGCTGATAGCAAGCAGTTTGCCAGGTAACTTCAGGTGTAACTGAGGGATTTCCATCTCGATCTGAACCTACCCAAGAGCCAAATTTACAGAAATTTTTGGCTGGTGCTTTGAGGCGGGGAAAGGATGCTTTTAAGGATTGCTTGAGACGGAAGTAGAGTTGAGGAATTGCCTCAAATAATACTTCTTGGAAGTAGTGGAGGGTGTAATCCACTTCATCTAGTACAGTCGGTTTAAATTGATGTAATTCGTCAGTACGCCACCACAAGCGAATTTCTTCCCGCAGTTGGTCGATACATTCCTCCACCTCCCAGGAGGAGGTTAATGCTAAAGCTCTGGAAGCATCTTCCGCTTGGTCTAGTAAGGCTAATATTTTGGCAATGCGTCGCTGTTTTGCCCGAATTGTATGACGGGTAATTTCGGTAGGGTGAGCGGTGAAAACTAAGCGCACATCTAAGTTAGCCAACAAGCGCTGAATTTGACGGGGTGGTACGTTTAGTTCTCGTAATTGAGGAAATAACCAGTGAAAAGTGCTAGCTGAGGATGGCAAACCAATGTCTTCGCGATCGCGTTTATGCTCTAAATCTGACATGGTTACCGCCTGAGTCAAGCGATGGGTATCTCCATTATCGCCATTGACAGACGCGATGCTATCGGTGGAGGATTTCTCGGCTGCATTGCCGTTAGTTTTCAGGCTGGCTCTTGGCTTGCTCTCCCTGACTTCCGAATGATAAGTTACCCGTCTCGAGAGGAGTTGACTCCGCTGCTCGTAATGCTGTTCAACGCTATTAATCAGTTGAAAGTACAGGGCAAAAGCCCGTGTTGCCCGAATCGCTGCATTTAGGTCAAGTTTTTCAATTAATTCTGGCACAGAGGATTGAGGAGAACCCGTTGCTTGTCCTTCTGGTGAAGACAATCGGCGCAATGATGCGAGTAAATCGACCAATTCTTGACCGCATTCCGATCGCAAAACCGACTCCCACAATTCCTCTACAACTTTGAGGCGATGTTGCAGCAGTAGGTTCGATGTGGAAGGTAGAGCCAAATCCTGGGGGGATGACTGTAGCAGCAAACTCATAAGCTCTGGTTGCGATTAGACAAAGATATTATATTTTACTCGCTTAGGGTCTCCCTGATTTGTTACGCAGGTAACTAAATGGGGGCTAGGGGCTGGGGGCTAGGGAGTAAGTCGCTCAATGCCGTTACCTGAATCTGGAAAAGGAATCACAGGCAACCGCACGCCTCTGAATATTTCTTCACTCTTGACACCAGCTTCTTGGAGGCAAGAGCTAATCGCTGCCATGGAGAGAATACCTAAGAGGATTGGCACTGTGGCGAAACTGAGGCATAATTCCGTAGGAATTTGAGGTTGAGAAGTTCGATCTGAGACGTTCACTTGTCTAATCCTTGCCAGAAATCAATATTAGTATTTATTAGACATCTCCAAAAAATAATGTCAAACCCTTACCCTGTCTGGATAAAAACCTAGTTTCTGGAGATGACTATTAGATTAAGATATTTTCGTCAGGTTTTGACCTCTCCCCGGTCTCTTGACACGGGGATTCTAAAGCGACTCACCTTATAAAATAGCATAGATCGCTATTTTTGGCGATCTGCTGAGTAAAGTTTTATAATACGGCATCGTCAGATGGCGAATTGATTCGCTGCCTGTCGTACCTCAAGGGGTAAGGATTTGCCAGCCGTCGCTCTGTGGAAACGTGGCGGCTTGGTAGTGTTACCTTGGCTGGGAGGAATTCCAGAGCAGAAAATAGCAATCGTCGGCTATAAGTTTTAGGTAAAAAGCTGGTAATGTTGGATATCGAGCGGCAAACCCAATCATCACGTCCGTCTTCCTTGGCTCAATGGGCATATAAAGCGATTGGGCAATCAGGAGTTTATCTGCGAGTAAGATTACGCGAAAATAGCATACATATTCTGTGTCAGAGCGATCGCGTCCTCAATGGCAAGAAAATCACCCAGCGCTTACTCGAAGCAATCAACAGCCAGGAAGGGATGGGAAAATTTCCCATCCATCGGGAAACCCCCATCGATCGGATAATTATCTATGGGCGCAGCGGCAATAACGAGCGCCCAGATTGGATCGAACAAATTCAACTGAAACCCCCCGACAAGGTAGGGCAAAACCAATCAGAGACATCTATGGAAACAGGAACAACCCACGCAGCCATACTAGTCTCTCACGAAAGTTTAGCCCGTTCCGGATCGCCATCGGCGATCGCACGGTATCTCAGTAGCAGTTTAAGCTACCTGGGCGTAACCATTAAAGTTCAAATCCAAACCCAAAAGTCAAAAACAGGGAACAGGGGAACTCTTAAGGAGGCAGGGGCAACAGGGCACAGAGGAGAGTCTCTAAGTCAAAAGTCCAAAGTCCAAAGTCCAAACTCCTCATCTGTCCAAAAACCAACCACAAATAACCAACAACGTCTCTGGATAATTTGTAGTGCCAACTACAGCACAGATGCTTCTTTGCTGGTAGAGCCAATCGTCAAGCAATTGCGGTCTTTAGATCTGACAGAATTTAGAGAAGCAGCAATTTGTTCTCAAGTAACTGGAGAAGCCAAGCCGGAATGGATAGTGAGGGTGAATTTGACACCAGCAGTGGAAATGCTGGAGGATTGGGCGCAGTGGGGAGACATCCAGGCACTAGCGAGAATTTTGAACCAGAGACTATCTCATGCTGAGGTTATTGTCCGAGCAGTACTAAAAGAATCGACATTGCATTTATTTTGCAGCCAAGCTGCCATTGGGCAAATCAAAGTTCCCGACAAAGAAAGCACCGTAGGCGCGATCGCAGATATCCTAGATTTACTAGCTCCTCAAGGTATCAAAGCTGCTACTGTTTATGGTGTTGAGTCAGATCGATTCTCTTTTGAGTTGGAACCAGAAACCCCCATCTGGATTGATTGGCTGAATTTACCCGCAGCAGAAGAACCAGAATTAGCCCCAACTACATTTACTCTAGCTCAACGGGGAGATCTAGAATCTCTCAATTTTTTACTAGAAAGGTTAGTCAATCATAACCTGGATCAGCGATTAGCCACAGGTGGAATTCAACTCAAAATCCGCCGCAAGCAGGATTTACTTCATATTATGAGTGAAGGAATCATCTGTCCGCCTCAATCTCAGATAGCCTCACCCATAACCAAATTACTCCGAGACTTAGCTATTCAAGATATTGGAGGTGTGAGAATTTATGGTCGTCGTGCTGGCGAAACTACCCCGGCTTGGAACTATGGTTCTGATTTTGTTACAAGAAGGCGGCAGGTTGTTGAGGTTACTCCAGATTTTTCGCCTCATGAGGTGGGCGAGTTAGTAATACCGAGTAGCACATCGGGTGAGGATGTTAATGAAATAGAAATAGAGGAAAATCAAGAAAATTTTCTCAAACCTTATTGGGATGCAACTGTTCAAACAATTGGACGTTGGTTGTGTTACACTCAGATTTTTGTTCCTACATTAGATAATCAAGATCTCACCAGCGTTTCTGGACGTTCCACTTCAGTGAGTGCCCAAGGTATTACAGTAGGAATCATTTGGAGTACTTTGGGACTATTACTAACCTTTCAAGCTGACTGGTTTACAGGTCAAATTCTGGGTTCCCGCCATCTGGGCGAAGGAGATTTCTCAGGAAATTCTCAGGTTTTAGTCCCAGCCTTATCAGGAAAAGATGATTCTCCTGTAACCATCTCTATCCCGGAAATGTCCTTACAAAAACGGGGCGTTAGGACAGAGGATGACTTCAATGCCTCTGGCTTTACCCGCGCCGGAGAGCAAAGCATTATTATCGATCGTAATACCTCCGGATCGGATCGCACTGGCGCTGCACAAGCCGCAATTTTAGCCCAAGCAAGATCTGACAATCCCTCATTCAATAACCCCCTTCTCGATCAAAAATTAGCACTCTACCAACAGCGCATAATTGGTCAAGGCGTTCCCGATGTACTAATTATGGGTAGTTCTAGGGCATTACGGGGAGTAGATCCCCATGTTCTCCAAGAGGAATTGGCAGCTCAGGGGTATACTGATGTTGATATATTTAACTTTGCTGTAAATGGGGCGACAGCTCAAATTGTAGACTTGATGATCCGTCGCGTTTTAACTCCAGAGCAACTGCCCAAATTAATTATCTGGGCAGATGGAGCCAGAGCCTTTAATAGTGGTAGAGTTGATGCTACCTATCAAGCGATCGAAAATTCAGAAGGCTACCAAAAATTGAATGCTGGTACTTTCCCTAATTCCACGGTAATTCAGTCTCAAAATCAAGACAAAAATACCCAACTTAAAGGCTCTCAATCTCTTGATGACTGGCTTAACCAGTCTTTGACAAAGATTTCCTCAACATATCCTCACCGACATTATCTTAAGTCAAGCGTGCGCGATCGCTTTGTTGATTTAATCCAAAGTAGATTTCCCCAAACCGCAACGCCGAAAAGGAAAGAATCAGTTGCCGAAACATCTATTGATTTAGATGGCTTTTTACCCCTATCCATTCGCTTCGATCCCGCAACTTACTATCAAAACCATCCCAGAGTAGCGGGTGCTTATGACGGTGACTATCAAAGTTTTGAATTAAAAGGGCAACAAGAAAATGCACTAGAAACACTATTACGATTTGCCAAGGAGAATAACATTAATATTGTCTTTGTTAATTTACCTTTGAATAGAGATTACTTAGATCCAGTAAGAAGTAAATACGAAATACAATTTCAGCAATATATGCGATCGAATCCTGTCGAAAAAGGACTAATTTTCCGAAATCTGAGTAACTTATTACTAGATAAACCAGACCATTTTTCCGATCCTAGTCACCTCAATCGCTACGGCGCTTACCAAGTATCGAAACAATTAGCTAAAGATCCCATGATTCCGTGGTCATTAGTTATTAGTCGTTAGTTGCTGGTTATTAGTTATTGGTTTTATTGGTTAAGCTATGAACCATAGTTGGTTTGAACAATAGACAAAGACAATAGACAAAGAAAAGATGACATTTATATCAATAACTTACGCAATATTTCTGCCAATTATATTAACAATATACTGGCGAAAAAGAGTGTCGAATTGGCGGTTATCAGTCCTGGTAATTGCCAGTTTAATATTTTATGGGATTAATAAAATTATCTGCTTGGGTTCATTCTGGTCATCAATATTAATGACCATTCAAATGAATCTTCGTCAAATTATATACATACCATTACTATTACTGATTACCATAATTAATTTTAGGCTGGGTAGAGCAATTGGCATAAATACAGCACCGGGAACACATATTACCAATCCGAATTTGTCCAATGAAGATTGGTTATTGGCTCAAGAAGAGTGGAATCAGCGAAGATTAAAGTTATTGTGGATGGGTATTGGATTAAACGTCTTTTGTTTGTTTGGCTTCAAGTACATTCCCTTTGTCTTGAGCAACATAGCCGGAATCCTAAACTTACCAGGGATACAGATTACAGCCAACCGGATTAGCGATAGCCTAATTGCCCCTTTAGGACTTTCTTTCTTTGTTTTTGAGTCTATTGCTTATCTTATTGATGTACATCGTGGGGCTCCAGCCAGCAAGCAGTTACTAAACTTTGCTGCCTACAAATTATTCTTTCCAAAGTTAATTTCTGGCCCAATTGTTCGCTACCATCAGTTTACCAGTGAAATGAAAATTTCACAATTCCCTAATTTTGAAAGATGTACAGAAGGACTGTGGTTAATTGCTTGCGGTGCGATTAAAAAAGCCTTAATTGCAGACCAAATAGGTATTTTAGTAGATTTATGTTTTGGTAATTTAGAACGGGCAGGTAGTGGTGATTTATGGTTAGCGATTATTGCCTACGGGTTACAACTTTATCTCGATTTCAGCGGCTATGTTGATATTGCCCGTGGTAGTGCTATTCTCTTAGGATTTAATTTACCGGAAAATTTCGACTTCCCTTATTTTAGTACCAGCATTGCTGATTTTTGGCGGCGTTGGCATATTACTTTGGGAGATTGGATTCGCAATTACCTCTACTTTCCTTTGGGAGGTTCCCGCAATGGATTAGCTAGAACCTGTTTGAACCTCCTAATAGTAATGTTAATTATTGGTATGTGGCATGGCGCTGCTTGGGGTTTTGTAATTTGGGGTGGATTCCATGGCATTGCTTTAGCAATTCACCGCTTAACGGAGGCAACATCTGAGCGAATCAATTGGTTGCAACGCTGGTGGGCAAGTGGATTGGGGGTTTTAGTTGCCTGGTTTTTGACTCAGTTTATCGTTTTCATTTCTTGGGTATTTTTCCGGTTACCGAGTATTAAACAAGCAACTTTCGTTATTCACAATCTTTGGGGAAAAGCAGCCGACGTGCAATTTGCTGAGACTATTTATATGGAAGCATTTGGGTTGGGACGTTTTGAAGTGATTCTCTCAGTGGTTGCTTTATGGGTATTTATGGGCATTGCCTACATCCTCCAACGGCTTCTTAAGTTACAACTTAATTGGCCTTTAAAGTTATTGTTTGTGCCAGTCTCTCTATACTGTGTCTGGGTTTTTGCTCCTGAAGGGGGTTTACCTTATATTTATTTTGATTTTTAGGGAATGGGGAGTAGGGAGACAAGGAAAGGAATTTTCGCTCCCCTGCTCCAGTGCCCAGGAAGGGGAAATTATGGAATAAGTTTTACTTATTACATGGATAGGAAATAATTTAGTGAAAACCCTTGCAATTGTAAAGAAATGTAACTACTATTAAGGTGTGAGGGAAAAAACTCAAGTCTGAGTCAACCCAAACATCATTCATACATAAAACAAAACTGCAATTATCTGAACCATGACAACTACATTACAACGCCGCGAAAGCGGTAGCGTATGGGATCGCTTCTGTGAGTGGATCACCAGCACCAACAACCGCCTCTATGTGGGCTGGTTTGGTGTCATCATGATTCCTACTCTCTTAACCGCCACCGTTTG
>DOIX01000231.1:5973-14670 GCA_003511885.1 Cyanobacteria bacterium UBA11153 | reverse complement strand
TCTGTAACTTCTACAGGAGGAGTAGGAGTTTCTGTCTCGCTAACGACTTCCGTTGCTTCAGTTACAGTATCGCTAGCCGACTCAGTAGGGGGAGTTGCAATATCTGTTTGATAGTCAGTAGTTTGAGAGGTTGGCTCTTGAGGAGGCTCCGCAGATGGGGTAGGAAATCCCTCCGCAGCACATCCCAAAAGCATCGCCATCAAAATCAAACCACATAAAATGCCTAAACGCGATCGCTTCATCAAATTCTCCTTAAACTCAAGTTATTCACACTGGATGGTTTGAGCTGATTTTTTTAGATCCGATTTCTGTTATTCACTAAAATTTTCCTTTCTGACGCGATCGCACTCAATATTGTAACTATTTTTAACAAAAACCCCCTTTCTTCTTTCTCTTCCCCCAACACCCTCCCTACCCAATCCAGAGACTTCTTGAGTACAAGTACTTACTCAAATTGATGAATATATAGTTTAAATCCGCAGCAGTATAAACTGTATCTTGTCAAAAATGATTTTTTCCTCCAAATCCTTTCCTATTCTCTATTCCCCATCAAGTTAAGGAATAATGACCAATACATTTATACTCGAAGAGTTTGACAGAGTTTCTAGCGCCTAATTCTTCATGGTTATAGCGAGCATCTGGTATGGCAATCCCATTGGGGACTGTGGAATGTGAGTGTAAAGTATTGTGAATTTTTATGAAAAAATTTAGGAAAAAAATAAAGATCTGGCAAAGATAGTCAAAAACGAGCCAGAGTAACTGTTATGGTGGTTATTTATCCATGTAGAATTATCGGGGAAAGCGGATAAATTTTTGCGATCGGCTTTGCTCCTGCCGAAGGCAATCGTACCATGGTGAATAGCTTATGACAAATGATATTATCTTTCAACCATTACAGTTCCGAAACCTAACTGTAAAAAATCGAATCTTTCGCTCGAATATCTCTGGCAGGTTTGATAATTATGATGGTTCCGGCAATCAAGCGAGAATTAATTGGGAAGAGAAATTTGCTAGAGGCGGTGTTGGGGCAATTATCTCATCTTTTGTACCAGTGAAAATCCGAGGGAGAATTGTACCTAATTATGCGACTATTGATAAGGATGAACGGATTCCTTTTTGGCGGAAAGTTGGGGAAAAGGTTCATGAATATGACTGTAAATTTATCATGCAGTTAAGTCATTCTGGTCGGCAGCAAGATATTGGTGGTGTGGAGAATCTTTATCAGAAAGCTTTAAGTTCGACCAGCAGTACGGAATCATTTCATGGATTGCTGTGTCAGTCTATGACAATCGCTGAAATTAAGGAAACTATTCAGGCTTTTGCCCTGGGTGCAAGACGTGCCCGCGAGGCAGGATTAGATGGGGTAGAATTACATAGTGCTAATGGTTATTTAATTACTCAATTTCTTAGTTCCGGAATTAATGATAGACAAGATGAGTATGGAGGTTCCCTGGAAAATCGGGCGCGATTTCTCCTCGATATCATCCGCGCAATCAGACAAGAAGTGGGAAATGATTTTCACCTCCAAGCTAAAATTAGTGCTGTAGACTATAATAATGCCGTAATTCCCTGGGAAAAACCGGGAAATACTTTGGCAGAATCTATCCAAGTTTGTCAATGGGTGGAAGAAGCAGGTGCAGATGCAATTCATGTTTCTAAAGGGAGTTTATTTCCTCATCCCTTAAATCCACCAGGATTATTTCCCATTGAAGAAGCTAGGCGTTGGTATGACATTATGTTATCCAGTGGGGTTAATGCTTTCCGCAATTACCTGTTATTTAAAATACCAGCCCTAAATCCAATTTTTCTTTTCCTGTGGAATCGGATTCCCAATAAAGTTCGTTACCAAATCTTGGGAGGATTGGAAGTCAAAGAGGAATCTTTAAGTTCGTCATTCCGGAAATATATCTCAACAGAAGAGATGGGGAAATTACTAGAAGCATATCAAGGTGTTAATTTGCCTGATGCTAGAGAAATTAAAAAGGCGGTAAATATCCCAGTAATTTGTACTGGAGGATTTCAACAAGCTTCCTATATTCGGAAAGCAATTAGTGAAGGATTATGCGATGGAGTAACTATTGCTCGTCCCTTGGTAGCAAACAATAATTTGGTAAAATTGTTTGCGGAAGGAAAGGATTTGGCAGAAAAACCTTGTACTTATTGTAATAAGTGTTTGCTGAATGTTTTGGAAAATCCTTTAGGCTGTTATGATGAACGGCGTTATGATGGTGACTATGAGAAGGTAGTAGCAGAGGTGATGACAGTTTTTGAACCGCAGCCTTTTGATTAAAGAGGGAGTGGGGAATAGGGAATAGGGGAAAAGAAAAGTCGATTGGCTATCACCATATCCCACTCTAGATAAAAAAGAGGTTATTTATGATCGAACAAGAAAAACAGCAAGGATTATCGAAAGTAGTGAAAAAGAGTATAATTGTTGCGATCGCACGAAGTACCTGCTGCGCAATCGCAGTTTTCCTAGTGGTGGCGGGATTTGTCCTTTGGCCTGCGATCGGGAATAATCCGGTAAGATATGGTAATATTCAAGATCATTTTAAATATGGTTCGATTGGCAGCGAAGCAGCAAACGGTATTCCTTACTTTATGTGGAAAGTTTTGCCTGTCATGTTTCCCGATAAATTACCTAGTGCAGGATATGAATCTTTGGGATTTATTCAAGAAGAAGGGAAGGATTTGCCCATTGGTTTTTCCAAACGTAAGGTAATTTTTGACAGGGTAGGGTTAAATTGTGCCGTATGTCATACAAGTACAGTCAGAGATACTCCAGATAGTCAACCTCGGATTATTACCACCATGCCCGCCAATACAGTAAATTTGATGGGCTATATTAAATTTCTCTCCGCCACAGCTTCCGATGCAAGATTTAACGCCAGAGAGATGATACCCCAAATAGAAGCAATGGCAGGGAAGCTAAATCCTCTCCAAAAATTAATCTATCGCTTTTTCGCCATCCCTCAAACTAGAGATGCTTTAATTACCCAAGGAGATAGATTAGCATTCTTAAATAATCAGCCAGAATGGGGACCAGGAAGAGTAGATACCTTTAATCCCTATAAAGCTATTCAATTCCACTTTCCCATGGATAAATTAGATAAAAACGAATTAATTGGTACAGCAGACTTTCCCGTAATTTGGAATCAAAAACCCCGTCAAGGATTGCAGTTACACTGGGATGGAGATAACGACTCAGTAGACGAAAGAAACTTAAGTGCAGCACTAGGTGCAGGAGTAACGCCAACCACAGTAGATTTGGACGGAATTAAACGAGTAGCAGATTGGTTATGGGAATTACCACCACCACCTTATCCATATCCAATTAATCCAGAATTAGCAACAGTTGGACAAAAAATCTATGAAAATAACTGCGCCACTTGCCATGCCTTCGGTGGTGCAAAAGTCGGGAGAGTAACTCCAATTGAAGAAATTGGCACAGATTCCCATCGCCTCAACTCCTACACCTACGAATTAACCTCAAATCAGAATACCCTCTACGCAGGATATCCCTGGCGTTTCAGCCATTTCCGCAAAACAAACGGTTATGCAAACATGCCACTAGATGGAGTTTGGTTACGCGCACCATACCTCCATAACGGCTCCGTACCCACCTTAAAAGACTTACTAAAAACTCCAGAAAACAGACCAAAACAATTCTATCGAGGATACGACGTTTTCGACCAAGAAAAAGTCGGATTCATCTCCGACATTGCCGCAGAAAATGGCAAAAAACACTTCAAATTCGACACCACTATTCCCGGAAATAGTAACAGCGGACACTATTACGGAACAGACTTATCCCCAGGCGAAAAAGAGGCCCTAATTGAATACATGAAACAACTGTAAGGAAAACTCAAAAACAGGGAATGGGGAACGGGGAATAAGAAAGACTTGAGAAGTCACGCATTCAAAAGTGAAATACCTCCTATAAAGTCCTTTCCTCATACAAAAACCCAATAACCAGAAACAAACCTTTGCGCCAAACTTTGCGCCCTTGGCGTAAAAAAAAACAACCCGCAACCAACAAATAAGCCAATGGAAACAATCAAAGAAAAAATCAGAAAAACCATAACCATCATTCTCCTCATAATTACCCTATTAATTGGTGGAATCGGATACATTGCCTGGTACAATCTTTTCCGAGAAGTACCCATTTATTACGAATCCCCAGAAGAACACTTTAAATACGGTTCAATTGGCACCGAACAAAATGAAGGACTTCCTTACTGGATTTGGCTAGTACTACCTCGACTCTTTCCCGAAAAATTACCAGCACCAGGCGGTTATACCTCTTTAGGATTTACCTGGGAAGAAGGCAAAGAAACCCCCATTGGCATTTCCAAAAAAACCATCGGTTTTCCCAGGCAAGGCATAACCTGTGCTGTCTGTCATAGCGTGACAATCAGAGAAAAACCGCAAGATAAGCCCATGATTTTCTTAGGCGGACCATCAAGTAAATTTGATTCCCAAAGTTATCTAAGATTTCTCGCTGCTTGTGCTAACGATCCCAGATTTACCGCCGATTATATTCTGGATGCCATTAAATATGTTTACAATCTTTCTTGGCTGGATAAGTTACTTTATCGTTATGTTATTATTCCCCAAACCAAGAAAGGTATTCTCAGACAAGTAGCAGGATTTGCCTGGATGGATTCTCGCCCCGATTGGGGACCAGGGCGAATTTCTCCCTTTAATCCCGGTAAATTTAGATATTTGGAGCAACCTTTAGATGATACCGTTGATAACTCTGACATGATGTCCATTTGGAATCAGAAAATTAAAGTTGAATCGGGGTTTGCTTATCATTGGGATGGCTTAGAAACCTCACTAACAGAAACAATTCAAACAGGAGCAATTGGTGATGGGGCAACTCCTAAATCTATTGATATAGAGGGATTAAAAAGAGTGGAAGACTTTATTATGGAGCTTCCGCCACCAAAATATCCCTTTGCCATCAATCCAGAATTAGCCGCAATAGGAAGTAAAATATTTGATAATAACTGTGCTACTTGCCATGCTTTTGGTAGAGAAAAGACAGGGACAGTAATTCCCATCGAAGAGATTGCTACTGATAGACATCGTTTGGATATGTGGACTCAAGCAGCGGCAGATAGTTACAATCAATATGCCGAAGATTATGAATGGGATTTCGACTATCTCCGCAAAACAAATGGTTATGTTGCAGTATCCCTTGACGGATTGTGGGCAAGGGCACCATACTTACATAATGGTTCTATTCCCACCTTAAAAGATTTACTGGAAAAACCAGAAAATCGTCCTCAAGTATTCTATCGAGGGTATGATGTTTACGATCGCGAAAAAGTCGGTTTTGTCTCTGAGGGAGTAGAAGCCCAGAAGATTGGTTTCCAGTACGATACCAGCTTAATCGCTAATGGCAATCAAGGACATATCTATGGCACAGATTTAGCAGCCGAGGATAAAGAGGCATTAATCGAGTATTTAAAAACCTTGTAATGGCTAATTGCTCATAAATCTTCCCCCCCCCCCTCATCCATAAAAGGAACCGCCCGAACATTATTCGGGCGGAGTGTGGTGTGAGGAGTGAACGGAAACATACGTCTCCGCTTCTTCTATTGTAAGCGACAGATTCAGTTTTGGGGTATGATTCCTCAAGCCTTCTACAATTTCTTAATCTTTAGCCGGAAGTACACCAGTCTATTGCGGAATTTATTTACCCATGCCTAAATGTTGCGCTTTTTGGTAAAGTTTGCCTTCTGTGAGGAGAGAGGGAGCAATTACCACCTCAACTTGCTGCATTTCTTTGATGTTTTTTGCCCCCAAAGTCCCCATACTAGTTTTCAATGCTCCTAATAGATTATGAGTGCCATCATCTAATTGGGCAGGTCCGGTGAGGATTTCCTTTAAAGTACCCGTGCTACCAACTTGAATGCGAGTACCCCGTGGTAAAACAGGACTAGGAGTTGCCATACCCCAATGGAAGCCGCGCCCAGGTGCTTCTTTAGCACGAGCAAAAGGAGAACCTATCATTACCCCATCAGCACCACAAGCAATACACTTACAAATATCACCACCCGTAATTAAACCACCATCAGCAATTACCGGAATATATTTACCAGTTTCCTGATAATAATCTTCGCGGGCAGCAGCACAATCAGCAACAGCAGTTGCTTGGGGTACGCCCACACCCAAAACACCGCGAGAAGTACAAGCCGCACCAGGACCAATTCCTACCATTACGGCTGCCGCACCAGCTTTCATTAAGTCAAGAGTGACTTCATAAGTGACGCAATTTCCCAAAACTACTGGCATGGGCATGTTTTGGCAAAATTGAGCTAAATTTAGCGGTGTCACTGACTCTGGCGAAAGATGGGCTGTCGATACCACAGTAGCCTGGATAAAGCATAAATCTGCACCAGCCGCTGCCACAATCTCTCCATATTTGGCAGCACCCGCAGGAGTTAAGCTCACTGCCGCAATTCCACCTTGTTCTTTAATTTCCCGAATCCGCTGGGTAATCAATTCCGGCTTAATGGCTTCAGCATACAACTCCTGCATCAGATTAACAAATTCAGACTTTCCCACAGAAGCAATCCGATCCAGGATCGGGTTAGGATCGAGATAACGAGTTTGAATCCCTTCCAAATTCAAAACCCCTATTGCCCCCATCTGAGATAGAAGTACTGCCATCTTCACATCCACTACCCCATCCATTGCGCTAGCCAGGATGGGAATTTCCCGCTCAATACCTCCGATACTCCAGCGAGTATCTGCCAAACTAGGATCTAAGGTTCGATTTCCCGGTACTAATGCGATTTCATCAATACCGTAAGCCCTGCGTGCAGTTTTGCCTCGTCCAATTAAAATATCCACTTCTCTATTCGTTCCCAAGACTATTTTAAGATAGGTTACCAAATTGGTGTCGGATGTGGGAGGGGGGAGTGGCAGAGGGTATGCCCGGGTAAGGATGGGGGTGCGTTTTAAGTTGTAAAAATTCTCAATTTACTAAAATATATCTTCACAAAATATTAAAACTCTGAAACAGAGTATGGAGAAAGTCCCTGAAGTATTGGCTCCAAAGGGAAGAAAAGTGGATGATTTTTGCGATCGCATAATGGCACTGTCAAAATCTATAAAAGGTTCTCTATATTAGGGTTTCCTGAAAAAGTCGGATTGTGAGGGTAGGGTGTAGGGTATGGTTTTTTTGTGTGGCACAATTTTCCCTTTTAAGTTCACAAGTCCATGAATTTTCAGGGGTGTAACTCTTATTCCTGGTACTTTTGCCTAACTGAATCAGCGCTCTAAGCTAATTTCTGTAAAGGTTTCAGAGTTATACAGCAAGCCCTATATTATCTCCTTCCCCAATTAAACATAGTTGTTGAACGAGGAGTTACCACATGGGAAAAAGCTAGAATCCTTGAAGGGGAAGGATTTTGTTGATTTTTGACTTTTAACTTGTCTTGGAGGTGATTTTTCAACCATCAAGTTGTAAGATGAGAGTAGAGAGAATTCCTAGACCCAATAATCATATAAATCACAAATCGTTTTACAGATTTCCAGAGGTAGTCAAGATGCTGATACTATCATTGATTGCACTAGCAGTTGCCTTAATCGCTGTCTATATCAGCTTCCATACAGGAGAAGAAATCGAAGTGGTAACGGCTGTGATTACAGCCTTAATCTCTCTCCTGATTAGCATTATTTGTTCTCCTTTAATCCTGAAAGTCCCCTTGGTAGCAGGGCTGTTGATTGGGGGACAATCCCTGGCATCGATTATCGGCTGGTATATTTTATCTTCTGCTGAGTGAGGGGCTAATAAACTCCCCACTCCCCATTAATGCGATAGAGCAAAACTTCAGAGCAAGACTCAAATCCCCTGTTTCCTGCGGATAGTCAAGATGGGGACGATTAATTATCACTAAGGGAATACCTAACTCAGCCGCTACCATCCGTTTGACATCCTCTCCGCCAGCAACTCCCGATGCTTTTGTCACTACGAGGGAAATATGCCAATAACGCCAGAGTGCCTTTTCCAATTCAGCCGTTACTGGGGGACGAAGTGCGATAATGCGATCGCAAGTAAAGCCAGATGCGATCGCACCTGCTAAGGATTTCATTGATGGTAAAATTCTGGCAAAGAGAATCGCGCGATCGTGCCAATCTTGAAATAGAGGTAATGCTTGATAACCTACAGTCAGAAGTACCCGTTGCTGATTTAAGTAATTCCCCTCTACTAGGCTTTGAAAGCTATCGAGATATATTATCTCAGCGGTACTTTCTCCTGTAACTTCTCCCCTCTCAAAACGCAGATAAGGAATTTGTCGGGAATTTCCGGCTGCGATTGCCATGCGGGAAATTTCTACGGCGTAAGGATGAGAGGCATCGAGAATTGCCACTATTTTTTCTTGTCGCAAAAACTCTTCTATCTCTGTGGTATCTAAACAACCTACCCTTACCCTAAAATTAGGTGTTTTGGGATAAAGTGTCTCGGCTGCTACCGTGGTTACTGTGACGGTACATGGTATCCTTAGTTTCGCGATCGCATTTGCTAACTCTACGCTCTCAGATGTGCCCCCAATCAACCAAAGACGTTTCTCCATTAATGGATGCTCGATCCCTAGATTTTCAGATTAATTGTACTGTAATAGGACTTACAAAGTCACGCTATCAATAGTGGATGGTGCCTTACAGCGGTTCCCGCTCTTA
>DOIX01000231.1:0-5690 GCA_003511885.1 Cyanobacteria bacterium UBA11153 | reverse complement strand
ATTACTGCGGAAACCGCTGTAGCTTACGCATAACGCTACGGATAGATGGTTTGGGTAAGTCTTGTGTAATTACGCAAAAGCATACTGCTCCTATCAACTATCAACTATCAACTATCAACTGCTACACCCAACCTTTAAGCTCATTATCTGTCCACAATTTTTCTATTTTGAAATATTCAATTTTCGCGGCATCTAGGAGATGTTTCATCATGACAGGTTCATTATTTCCTGCTGCCATAAATGCGGCATTTAAAGAAACATTGCGGATATTTCCACCTGCTAAAACCGCTTGAGCTAACCTTTTGTAATTTACTCCTGCGGTTGGGACTTTTCCAGATAACATACCTTCCCACATTTTCGCTCTGGCTTCTCTGTCTGGGAAAGCAAATTCAATCTTAAAACGCAGTCTTCTTTCAAAGGCTGGATCGATTGCTTGTTTGATATTTGTGGTTAAAATAGTTATACCTTGATAGGATTCCATGAGCTGGAGTAAGTGACTGGTTGTCATATTAGCGTAGCGATCTCTGCTATCTTTGACTTCGGTACGTTTGCCAAATATAGAATCAGCTTCATCGAAGAGTAAAACGACATTGGCGGCTTCAGCAGCCTCAAATAATCGGTAGAGATTTTTTTCGGTTTCGCCAATATATTTACTAGCGATGCTGGATAATTCCACTCGATATATGTCTAATCCTAATTCGTTGGCGATTACTTGGGCTGCCATAGTTTTGCCTGTACCGAAACTGCCATGAAATAGAGCGCTAATACCTAAGCCGCGTTGATTTTTCTTGGCAATTTCCCATTTTTCGTATACTTTAACTCTCTGCCTTACTTGGTTAATAATTTTGATTAAAATATTTTTTTCTTTTTCGGGTAAGATTAAGTCTTCTAAGGTAGTTGAGGTTTGGAGTCTTTCGGCATATTCATCGAGTTGAGGGCGAGATGTGGTGCGGCAAATATACCAGAGTTTATCGTGGATTTCTTCTGTCCTTAGCGTCTCATCCCTAGCCCCTTTTAATTGGGTAGAGGCGTTGATAATTGCTTTAGCACTGAGATTGAAGTGGTTGGCTAATTTGTCGATGGTTTCGTCAATGTCATCGATAATTTCCTCGAATACTAGTTGCCAGATGAGTTTTTGTTCTAAGCTGGTGAGATGGGGAATGTCAAAGATAATTGAATGACGTTTATCGAAGGGAATTTTTTGGTTAGTGGTGATGATGATAGGGGTGTTACTATTTTCAATGATGTCGGTAATGGCGTTTAATAATATGGGATCTCGATCGTAGAGTCTATCCCATGGGATTAGTAAGGCACTATTGGTGAGGATGGCTTGTCGCTGCCATCTGGAAATAAGGCGGTTGAGAGATTCAGACTCGGTGGGAAGGTGACGCAGCGAGAGGAGTTGGGGCTTTAAGTTGAGTATAGTACAGATATGAGTTGCGATCGCCTCGTTGTTATCTTGAGATTTACCACATAGTTGGATTAAGGGGTACAGCTTGTTTTCTGCTTGCCCGATTGGTGATTGATTTTCTGATATGGCTGAGTTGGTGGGATTGCCAAAACTTAACCAAGTTTCGGTTATTTCTGCTACTATTTGGGATTGAGAGGGGCAGATGGGGATGGCGGATATTTCTGCTGGTAGGGGTGCGATTAAATGTTTGATACGACTATCTGAATATGGTGCGCCTGTGAGGTAGTGGAGGATATTTTCGTCTATTTTTAGGGCTGATTTGGTGAGGGTTTGCGATTGAGAAAGTTCGATGAGTTGCCAATGACGGAGGGGAGATTCTGGAGTGAGGGCATTCCAATCAGCATCGGGAAATATTTCTAGGGCTAAACCGAAGGTGGGATAGGGGCGTTGGGGATTGCCGCAGGCTTTGATACAGAGGTATTCAAAGCTGGGATCTATTTCCATCCCGATGCAAAATAGGAGGATATGCTGTTCAAAATCGGAGAGGTTGAAGGTGGTGTAAAGCTGTTCTAGTCTGGGTGGGATGGGGTGGTTAGATTGTAGGTTGGGGGTTTCTGTTATTGGTTGGTTGTTGAGGGAGGCGATGTAGTTTTCTAGGTGTTGACGGATGGGGTTGATGGCTGTTTTTAGGGCTTGGTAGTCGGTTTGATTGGTGTTGTTGATGGTGGGAGATTGCATGATTTGTTCTGATAATTACAAGATTTTTTACTACTTTCAACAAACTACTAGATTGAACTACTTTTTCTTTAACCAATTAGATGGTTTTCCTTATTGATCATGTTTTGTTACTGAAATAATTTTTCTAACTTGATTCACTAAATATATAACCAAGCCAAGTGAACCAAAAAGAACCAAACCTGCTCCAAAAATAGTTACAGGCGCTCCTGGACCGGAAATAATTTTATTTCTGGCTGTGTATTTTGGTTTAATTAGTCTAAACCAAGGGTTTTTTAATCCAGTCAGATTGGGCGGTTCAACATCTCCAATATCTATATCTTGAATCTTGCCAGAGTTAGGATCGTACTTGAGGAAACCTATTGCGTCGCACCCATTGTAGTAAATATCATCATATCCATCTCCATCAATGTCGAAAATTGTCAGAAAAATTTCACTACATCCAAGATCGTTGGGCACTCCCGCCTCTAAAGTATAGATTACTTTGGAGGAATTTTTCAGAACAAAATCTATCTTCTGCGGTCGATCTGGAATAATCTGATAAACCACATTTATTTGAGTATTTCTTAATTTGACATCTCCAGGATTAATTTTATGTTTTATTTCCTGTTTAGTCATCCATATTAGAGTGGTTCCTATTAAAAACAAGCCTATTGATAATTGAGCTGTCATAATTTTTATCTCCTTCATGTTTTATATGCTAACTTCACTATCTATCATTTTGATAAAGCTTTTAACATATTCTCCTATTTTGTTATTTTTTTCTGCCAACTGCTCATTTTTTTGATGTTTGTACTCAAAGTCTTCTATTAACTTATTAATAGCATTAACCGCATTAAAATTGTCTAACCCAGAGCTGGGTACCTCTACATCTAGTCGCGCTCGTATAGCAAGAACTCTTTTTTTAAATGCAGTTTCGCTTTCTCCTATTAGAGGCTTACTAAGAGCATTGTATACATCCTTTGCATACCAAGGTTTAGCAAATCTGATAGTACGGTCAAGAATAAAATTGTATAAATCCAACCCAGCTTTGCCAGCTACTTTCTCAAAGTAATAGCGATATGACTTCCTTTGAGCAGAGTTCGGTTCCTCTACCAAGTAGAGGTTTCGGAGAATGTCAGAAACACGCTGAGGCTGATTGTTAGTTGGACTGTATCCATCTTGTTGAATTTCTTGAGAAACTAGAGCGGCAATGTAGCCATGAATGTCACCCCGCAATGCTTCTGGATTAGCTTTATCTCCAAAAACTATACCTAGTGTTAGAGAGGTTTCTTGAATTACATATAGTCTACGCAAATAATCGCCATAGGCTTGACCCAAATCACCTGACCAAGTGGCAAAGTCATGGGTATTTCCACCACTGGCTTCTTCCAGAATTTGGTACTTAGCCCTACCAGAAGGATCGAGTACATTCGGTTTTTGAGCCATGCCATTAATCGCTACATCTATACCAGCCATAACATGAGTGATGTCAGTCATTCCCAGGCGAGTAACAATCAGTTTGGGAAGAGCTTCTTGCTTGCCACCCAAAGCTCCCCCAATGTCAAACATTACTGCTATAGGATTAGGCTTGGATTCAATATCAACTGACTCGATCCGACCTCTTCCCGCTCCAACAAATGTTGAGATTCCTGTTCCAGCAGATAATAATTTCCAGTTTTCATCTGAAAACCAAATCTCTCTGATTTCAGAAGCAACATCTCCAGGCTTGGCATGAGGATATTGCCTCTCCACTGCCTCTACAAAAAGAATAAAATCTGTAATATTGATAACTTTAATCTGTTCTTTATTGCTTTGATTAAATGACACCTGGTGGGTTTGTGGATTGACCTCATACCTCGTGGTTCGATCGGCATCAAAATTTCTCACTAATCTCAGTCTACCTTGTGCCCAAGCAATTTCACCTTCTGAAGGCATAGTACCGTTGTTGGCCGAGGCAGTTTCGGCTTTTTTAAGTAAAACAAATGAGCGACGTAGTTCTATTTCAGTAAGTTGTTCGCGCCGCTTAACTAATTCACCAGAAACGTAGCCAGTACGTTCAGAGTCATCAAGCACTTCAACTCGCAACCAGTTTTGCTGTTTTTCATTCACTACTCGCCCGATTACTAAGACTGGAGTACCCTGTTTTAAGTCGGCTATTGTATTAGCCTGCCTTACATCCAACGGAGAATTTTCGTTTAGTGCTACGCTAGGAGCGCCAGTGATTTCACCGCTCCACGGGAAAAATTCTGGTTCTAGTGTTTCTGGTGAATTTGGTTGAAACAACTGTTTGATAGATTGGATTTCGTAACCTGGAGCCAGTCTCAATGGTTCACCTGGTTCATATATACCTATTATTGTTATTTCACCGTTAGCGGCTCGCTGTATAATTCTGGCGCGGAACAAGGGAATAAACATTGTATTCTGTAGAAAAGTTCGATTTTTCCACACTTTATTATTTACTGACTGACCAGGAGCATTTATGATTAGCTTTATAGTGCCCTCTTGCTCTCCAGCATATACCACATAGTTGGTATAGTACTCTTCAGAATCTGATGAATTATTATTATTAGCAATAAAATCTGGCTCGTTACCAGTCGCAAGCGATCGCATTTGCTCACCAGGCACTTGAACTGGCTGAGGAATAGTGGATTCAGCTATAGTTGTGTTCAGCTCTACCCTCTCCTCTTTCCCCTGCTCATCCTGATTTCCTAGCTGCTCATCGACAAAATTAGTCTGAATCGCACTACTACCATCCAAACTCTTGATCGAATTCACTGACTCAATTGGCGCAAGTATACCCTGACTTACGCTAGTAGGCATCTTCATCGTCTGCGCCACCATCTCATCTGTTTCTAGGGCGAATTTATCCCCCACTTCACTAACATTCGCCTTCTCTTGTACCCCCACAGTCTCACTATTTGGCGCTGCCGATGATACTCCGCCCTCTATCCCAGAGAAATTGGGATATCTCAATCGAATTTGTTCGTCAACATCCGCCATCGTCAATTCTGGTGCTGGTGATGTCTGAATTAACCAATCAGTGGATTGAACTAAACTATTGCTCTGAGGAATAAAAACTTGATTCGGCTCGCTTACAGGTACTTCCTGGGGCACTAACGAATTCTTTGGTGGTAAAAATGATGAAGATTTAGAGGAACTTTTCTTTTTAACTGATTCAGTTTCAGCCATAGCAATTGAGTCCCCGATTGTGATGTTTTACCCTCAAGTACCTCTTCTGAAAATCCTCGTAGAAATCCAGTTGACAACAAGGCAGCTTAAATGCAATTAATGTAACTCTACTGGTTGAGACGGCGCAACCGTGAAAACACGTAAGTAAATTTACTGAGGTAGAAGGGGAGTGGGGATAGAATATCAGCTTCTCACTTCTGATTGGGTGGTTGAGAGATTCAGACTCGGTGGGAAGGTGACGCAGCGAGAGGAGTTGGGGTTTTATAGCAAGGGACTAGGGGCTTGGGGCTAGGGACTAGGGAAGAAAGTCGTAAAATCAATGGTTTCAGGAATCGAGAACGCCTTAACCGCCCTGGCGGTTGCTATAAGTGAG
>DOIX01000233.1 GCA_003511885.1 Cyanobacteria bacterium UBA11153 | reverse complement strand
AAGTTAATACCATGTTTTCTGGAGAAGTCTATTAATAAGCTGCGGCGCATCTAAATTGGATAGTAAATTTATCGAAAGGGGTGTGGGGTGTGGGGATATACAAATTAAATGCGTAGCAGCTTATCAACTATTAACTATCCACCATCATCTCGGTCCAGCAATAATAGCAGAATTTGCGATCGCAATCATCACCGCTTCCTCTTCCCCCACATCTCTGCCAACACCTTTCAACTCAATCTTATAATTAAACCCTTGCCAATCCCACTCAATCCTAGCCGCCCTACATAAACCGCGATTTGCTTGCAGGAAGGCATCGCATCGGCTAGGCGTAAAATATCCTCGGATAGAATTCGCCAAAGCCACCTCTTTCGTAAACATATCAGCAGGCTGATAAACCGGAGGAATAGGATTCGCCATAAAATAACCAAGCCCGCAATGACTAATCGAATTACTTGGGCGAGTTTCGGTATGGCAATTACGTGTTAAAAATAGATTAATTCTATAACTACTACCATCAACTTCGTTAATTAAATAAATCGGCTGTTTTGACATCGGCAACTCACTGGGCAGTAAAATTAACGCATCAGTTTCTCCCCGAATTTGCGGCAATGAATCAACCAATAAATCAGCCACAGGTGGTTGTTTCTCCAGCGCGCCTTTGTCACGATTAATCAGATTCCGTGCCATATCGCGAGGAATATTATATTGCACCAGATTGCTAAATTTCAATTCCCCACTCCCCGCCATAATTACGCGCCACCGCTCATTTTCCTTAACCAAAACCGTCTGTCCCCCAGCATCTCCCCATACCCAACTAACAATAGCATAAGACTCAACCAAAGTAATTTTAGCCACCCTAGGTGCAATCTGATAATCCCCTTCCCCAATCAAAGTAAAATCTCCCATCACCCGTTCAAATAAATCGAACAAAACCACCTTCCCAATTACCGAATTCTCATCAGTAAACGCAGCAACAGGAGGAGGCAATATAATCAATAATGGAGAAATTCCTAAAATAGCCAGACTAGCAAGACACCCTAGAAAAGATATAATCTTCATCATCAAATCCAACTAAAATTTTGGTATAACTATCAACCATCAACCATCAACTATCAACCATCAACCATCAACTATCAACATCTCCCTATCTCTAGCTCGGCAGCCCCACTCCCCACTCCCCATTCCCCATTCCCAATTCCCCATTCCCGAAAATTGCGATCGCCGTTGCCTGTAAAATAATGTTAAGAATGGGTGGCAAGTTTATCAAACGCGAATGGATATCTCAATTTTTACCAACACAGCGAAGAGTCGCTTGTTTCTCTATGAAGTAGTGGGTTTGCGTCAAAACGGAGAAGCCGACAATTTATCCTATCCCATACGTCGGAGTGGTAGTGTCTTTCTCCGCGTACCCTACTGTCGCATGAATCAAGTCATGCAACAGATAGCTAACCGTGGCGGCACAATTGTCAGGATCAAACCCTTAACACTAGAATCGGGATCTGTAGAATCAAATCTGGGAGATAGGGAGTGGGATAGAGATGCGGTTGAAGAGGTTAAGGGCGAGGAATTAGGTGTAACAGAAACTCAACCGACACTAATCACCTCACAGCCCATAATCTCGGAAGTTACCCCAAT
Source organism: Cyanobacteria bacterium UBA11153 (assembly GCA_003511885.1). Classification (GTDB taxonomy): domain Bacteria; phylum Cyanobacteriota; class Cyanobacteriia; order Cyanobacteriales; family Coleofasciculaceae; genus Limnofasciculus. The sequence continues at coordinate 9,592 of DOIX01000233.1, read as the reverse complement.
TACCCCACAACCTGAAACAACTCAGGGGCAAAATCCTGAATCATCAGCCTGGTGGGTGGAAATCTCCACCACTCAACCTCAAGTTATTTACTACTTTGGACCTTTTGATAGTTTTGAAGAAGCTAAAGATTTCCAAGGGGGTTATATTGAGGATCTCGAAGAGGAAGGAGCAATCGGAATTACTGTAGAAATTAAATGGTGCAGCCCCGATAACTTGACCATTTTCTAGTTTTTTCTCCAAGTTGTACTTGGAGTACTTTTCCGGTATGTAATCTACAGATAAACCCGGTTTCACCGCAGAAACCGGGTTTATTTTGTGTCCTTTATCATCAACAGTTTGATTGCGATTAAATAACTGTCAATTATCAACTATCAATTGTCAACTGTCAACTGCTATAATATTTTCCCCTATGCCCCATTCCCCATTTTAAATTTCGACTTTTGCAGTTTAACTACTCAACGCCCACAATCACGACAGTGATATTATCTTTACCTCCATTATCCTTAGCCGACTCAATTAGCTTCTGAGCTACTTCTTTGTAGGCTAAGTCTGACTGAAGATAATAGGCAATTGTGGTGTCGGATACTTCTTCAGTGAGTCCATCAGTACAAAGGAGTAAGCGATCCCCAACTTGCACATCAGTAGTTTCAATCTCAACTTTTTGTAAATCCTTACGACCAAGACATTGAGACAATACATGTCGCCAGGGATGGCTCCGTGCTTGCTCCGGAGTCAAATCTCCCGCCTTCATTGCCCGTGCCACCCAGGTATGATCGTCCGTAATTTGCTCTAGTTTTGAGTCTCTAGAGCGATAGAGGCGAGAATCCCCAATATGAGCAAACCATAACTGAGATTGACGGAACATCACCACCACAGTGGTAGTACCCATATCTGCTCGTTCGGGATGTTTGTGCTGATCCAGCAAAATTGCCTCATTCCCTTGCTCGAAGGCTTGTTCCATTAACTCATCTGACGCAGTTTCCGACTCCCAGTTTTCCTGCAAATGAGTTTTAATCGCCTCTGTAGCGAGTTGGCTAGCTTCTTGCCCACCTGCATGACCGCCCATGCCATCAGCGACAATAAAAAAGCGTCCACTAGGGTCAGTGTAGTAATAGTCCTGGTTGACGGTACGAACTAATCCCGGATCGGTAAGACCCGTGAAGGAAAATTTCATAGATGGTTTGGAGTCAAGAATTGTACGTTTTTATAACATGCGATCGAATTTGTCAAGCCTACTAAGCAAACGAATGAGGACAAATCCCAAGATAGCTGCCATGACAGCAACGACTAGGGCAGGTCCTGCTTTACCGTTGACGAATAAAATTGTAGCCGACAGAGTAAAGGCACCGATCAATAAAGCATAGTTGGTTCCCAACTGTAAGGAGCTAATCCTGCGCAAGAGGCGATCGGATTCAATCGATCGAACTCGCAGACGGACATCTCCTCTTTCCAATTTATCTATAGTATCCTCAATTCGCCTGGGTAAACCCAAAGCAGTATTACTCATTTGTGCAGCTTGTCTGCCAAGCTCGTTGAAAAAGCTATTGCGATCGGGAGTATTGCCGTTTGTCATAATCTGTAAGGCATACGGTTGTGCCACCTCCATAAAGTTGAATTCTGGATCTAACCCCTTACCTACCCCTTCCAAAGTGGAAAAGGCTCGCATCACAAAGGTAAAGGTAGCAGGAAAGCGAAAGGGTTGTCCATAAGCGATTTCATACAAGTCATCGCTAATTGCGGTAATGGATTGTTCCTCAAAGGGTTTATCCATAAAATAATCCAGCATATACTGGATCGATCGCCGCACAGGTCCCATGTCTTCTACAGGTGCAAGGGCACCCAAAGCCACTAGGGAATCAACCACTCTTTGCCCATCTTTTTGGGCAATCCCAAACAGGGTTTCCATCAATTGTTCGCGGACATTGGACTTAATTCGCCCCATCATCCCGAAATCATAGAAGATCAGCGCCCCTTCTGGAGAAACAGCCAGATTTCCTGGATGGGGATCCGCATGAAAAAAGCCGTCATTCAGTAGTTGTTGTAAGTAAGCTTTTGCTCCCAACCTTGCCAATATTTTCCGATCTAATCCCGCTGCTTCTAAGGCTTCGTAATGGCTAATTTTAATCCCGGGAACGTATTCTAAAGTGAGAACCCGTGGTGAAGCATATCGCCAGTAAACGCGAGGGACTTTTACCCAATCGTAGGCGCGGAAATTGCGACGAAATGTATCGGCATTCCGACCTTCATTAAGATACTCAATTTCTTCCCAAAGAATGCGACAGCATTCTTCATAAATACCGTTCCAATCTCTGCCTTTCCCCCAATCTGGATGGTTTTGAAAGTAACGAGTAATGCCTTTAAGGATATGTAAATCTATGGTAAACAGTTTCCGCAAACCTGGTCTTTGTACTTTGACAACTACCTCTTCACCGCTATGAAGTTGGGCTTTGTGAACTTGTCCTAAACTAGCTGCTGCCAAAGGAATGGGATCGAAACTACGGAAAAGTTGTGGTACTGATTTTCCTAAATCTTGCTGAATAATATCTTCTGCCTGTTCATAGCTAAAAGCCGGAACTCTATCCTGCAATTTAGCCAATTCATCCACATATTCACTCGGAAATAAATCAGCACGGGTGGAAAAAAGTTGCCCAACTTTAATAAAGGTTGGTCCTAAATCTAAGAATGTATCTCGAATCCAGATTGCTAAGGCTTTCCTTCTGGCTGCTTTTTTGGCATCGGTAACTCCACCCGGATAACTCCAAGGTTTATTGTCGAGCCACAATCGGAACATTACGGTTAAAACAAAAGCCCAAATGTCAATGAATCTTCGTTGACGGGAGTAATTTTCTTGATTCCAACGATAAGATTTATCGCTCTGTGCCTTTTTGAGGAGACGTTGGTGGGGCAACTGTCTTTCCTGGTAAGGCTTAAAGTTTACATAGTCTTGAGAAACAGCAGACACTAGGCTTCCTAAATATTTTCAAAAAAATCTTCATAAAACTGGAGACTGGGGAATGGGAAGTGGGGAGTTAAAAATCATTCCCCATTCCCCTTTGTTTAGGCGGGAGATTTATTGCGGTAGGTTTGTAACTCGGTTCGCAAGCTAGCAATTTCCGCTCTAAGATCGTCTATTGTCTCTTGCAAATCTACCGCAGGAGAGGTAAATGAAACTCCGTTGGTGCTTTCGCCTACTGTCATTGCCGCTTCCTTCTCTGCCCTTTCCATAACTTGCTGGGTAAACTGCCGCAGCTTTTCCCGTTGCTGGGCATCAAATTTGCCCGCTTCGCTCAGGGCATTAGTCAGGGAGTCTTCTAGCAACTCGCCAATCGAGGATGCCATCGCCCTGCCAACAAAAAAGGCATGAATGACTGGATTGCTCATAAAAACCTCATGGTAGGGTGGAAACTACCTTTTTTCAAGGTATTTGGGGGTTGGTGAGAATAGCACATCGATGTTTTACCATGTTCTGGCAGGATAAATCCTGCACCTTCCCTTTGATCCCTGGACTGAAGTCACAGGGCTTTCCGGTGCGATCCTTGTAAAGAATTATAACGCGATTGGTCTGAATGGTGCTGTTGTTGATGTGTCAAAGTTGAGATGCTGCTGTTGGTGAATCCTCAAGGGGATTACGGCAACTGGGTTGATGAAGTCACAGAGTAGGGATTTGAGGCAAGATGGGCTTGATATAGCAGTTAACAGTTGATAATTGATAGTTGACAATTAGATATTATCCAGATCAAACCCTTGATCCATTTGTGAATATTTTTGACTGCCACATCATCAGGAATGCCGACTATAATTGAATCGGTATTTTTTTTTCATATAGTCTTTCTTCGATTGCTACTCGATACTTGGGACGAAGTTGCGGGTTAAGGGTTTGTGCAATTAATACAATCAACCATTTATGAACTTGGAACCATATTTATGGTTGTTCCAGATAAAGATTCATACCAGGAAAAGGTGATGGCATATTTTCTATTCCTTTGTGTCTTTGTGGTTAAATAATTGGGTATTCTTCCTTTAAGTCCTCAAAAATTAGCTAATTGCATCTAAAATTGATCTACACCTCCTAAAGGATAATATTTTTCCAAAAATCCTTTTGCCTCTTCTTCATCCCCAATTATTCCATTTAATGTGGCATCCAATAGTGCCTCTAAAATTTCTTTAAATCGCGGACTGGGTTTATAGCCCATCTGTTTTAATTCATTGCCATTTATCAGGGGCTTAATATTCGCCCAAATGGTAAAATATTGCCATATTTTTCGTCTAATTATTCTCGGACTATGGACTGCAATTAAAACTAACATTCCTCGATTATACTGACGGAGGAGTCGGACGAATTCACAGGGAAGGCGACATCTAGGTAGAGATTTAGTTACTTCATTTTGGGCGTTTTCTAGATTCTCAAGTCTTTGAATGCTATCTAAGGGCATTTGTAAATTTTGGGCTACTTTACTTCTTTCTTCTGGTGCTAAATGGGCAATCAATACTTCTAACCTTATCTCCCAATGTCTTAAAGTTTCACTGGGATCGAATCGTCGCAACCAACGTTCGACTAAACGGATTCTCCACCATAATTGTTCATCTAAATGCAATCGGGGATGGAGACAGCGTAAGGCTTCTAAATCACCTAAAAGTTGTAATGCTCTTTGCCAGTAAGGTGCTTGTAAAATATATTTTAATTCTTGTTTGAGTCTGGTTTGTAAGGCTGGGGCTTTGTTATTATTGGCAAGGGATCTTTCGTACACGCCACTGGCTAGGGCATATCGAATATATCCTTCGGTTTGTGATTCGATTTCAAATCCTAAACGGACAGCAAATCTTACGGCGCGATAAATTCGGGTAGGATCTTCAATAAAGCTATTGGGATGCAAGACTCGAATGTGGCGCGATCGCAAATCTAGTAATCCGCCAAAGAAATCCAATAATGGCAAGTCATGTTTGGGATTGGGGCTTCCTGATAAAGGTGGTTGAGTTGAGATGATTTCTCTGTCATCTTGGGCTAGGGTGGGAGAAGTGTAAGACTTACGGATATCGGTCAGTCTCAGCGCGATCGCGTTGATGGTAAAATCTCTTCGATAGAGATCCTGGCGAATGGAACTGGCTTCTACTTCTGGATTTGCGGCTGGATAGGGATAAAATTCTGTTCTTGCTGTGGCAATATCTACCCAAAGGGAACCTAGTTTGGGGTCATTGTGCCATAATAAGGCGGCTGTTTGAAATGCACCATGAATCTCTAAGCGTACTTTTGGATAATGTTTTCTTAGTGCTTTGGCAAGTCTAACTCCTGCCCCCGCATCTCCTGATTTATGAAAGCCGTCTACCACTAAGTCAATATCATTGAGCAGGATACTTTTATTTTCGTCAGCTAATAATAAGTCTCGCACTGCTCCCCCCACTAAATAGAGATGCCAACCACGTTTCTCTGCTTCTGCTGCTGCTTGAATCAGCAGTTGCCAAAGTCCAGGTGCAAGACGTTGTTCTAAATTAGTAATTCTAGATGACAGATTTGTCATTGGCAAAGGACAATAATTTTTACCACTCCCTACTCTCCACTCCTCACTCTCTTTCTGGTGGAGTTGTCGCAAAACATCGGTACGAGTAACAATTCCTACTAATTCGCTATTCTCTAAAACGGGTAATCTTCCAATATCATAAGTTACCATCAACGATTCAATTTCTGGTAGGGAAGTGAGAGGATTAATCGTCTTTACATTGCGAGTCATGTAACCTTTAACTGGCGCATGACTGAAACCGTGATGTAAGGCCAAATCGAGATCTCGCCTGGAGATAATTCCCACTAAATTATCGGTTTCATCCACAACCGAAAGCCCAGAATGTCCATAACGCAATAAAATTCTTTGCGCTTCACTAATTGTAGTTTCTGGACGAATTGTTCGTACCGGAGATGACATTAATTCCCGTGCTGTTAGCGGTTGAGGAATTTGATATTTAATTCGTTCAATAAATTGTTCGATAATTTCTAGAGGATTAACTTCCCGTAAATTAACTGCTGCTGCTTGAGAATGTCCACCACCTCCAAAGGGTTGAAATAACTCATTCAAGTTAGTCCCCTCAATTCGCGTGCGCCCGATTATTGTCAGGCGGGAGTGAGTCACCAATTGACAATTGATAATTGACAATTGGTGACTGGTATATTTGGCGCTAATTGCCCTTATCCCACCTTCTTCCTTGTCCCCCTTGTCTCCCCCATCCCCCTTGTCTCCCTTGTCTCCCTTCTCCCTTCTCCCTTCTCCCTTCTCTCCCTCTTCCCCATTTTCCATTCCCCACTCCCTATTCCCTACTCCCCGATATTCCACCCCCAGCAACAAGGCATCGCTTTCGGTTAAATCTGCTAATCGAGAGGCTAGGCTGGATAATCCTGGCACGTAGTCGGGCGTTTTAAGGAGTACCCAGGAGAGGGTGTAGCCTAGGTGAGTTTGAGAATGTAAATTATCTAGGGCTGCAGTTAATAATTGTTGTAATTGGGGAGATAAGCCAGGATCGATATAAGTCCTAACTTGTCGAACATTTGCTCCTTGTGCCATTAACCAGGCTAGTGCGGCGGCATCTCGTGGGGTAGTCTGGTCAAAGGTAAGAGAGCCTGTATCGACGTGGATGCCTAATGCCATAACAGTTGCTTCAGCGGTGGTTAACTGAATGGCTTTTTGTTGCACGTGTTCGACAATAAGGGTAGTTGTTGCTCCTACGGCTTCAATTTGAGAGTAGGTGGGGTGAATATCGCTTTGACTATCGATATGATGATCGTAAATTTCGATAGATTTGAGGTGGGGCAGAGATAGCCATTCCACAGTTTTACCCAAGCGATCGCGTTTTTGGGTATCGACGATCGCAATACATCCAATTTCCTCTACTTTAACCGAGCGGCGTTCGATCAGAGGATACTCATCTCGATGTAATGCTAAAAAATCTCTGACAGGTGGATGCGCGCCTCCTGTCAGTACAATCTTCGCTCCCGGTTTTAAGCGGGTTAGTCCCACTGCCGCAGCGAGGGCATCGAAGTCTGTTATTATATGACACAATATAATATCCATGCTCGATCGGTAACTGACTTTGGGTGATGAGTAACTCCAAGAACTTAAGCGAGATTTGCCCTATTTTCAGAAAAAGCGGCTCAAAGTTTGATAGTTTACTGATTGGGCAGTCTTTAACATCAGCCAGGTTAGGACTGAACAGTCGCTAGAAAGTCTATTGCTTTTTTTGGGAGAACAACAAATGTCTATCATATTTCAACTATCACTTGCGGCTCTAGTACTTTTTTCTTTTGTTATGGTAGTGGGCGTGCCAGTGGCTTACGCCTCACCCCAAAACTGGGATCAATCCAAAAGATTGCTATACTTAGGTTCTGGTATCTGGATCGTGCTTGTGTTACTTGTGGCTGTATTAAACTATTTTGTGGCATCTTGAGATATTCTCAGCCTGAATCGAGGATTCAGACGAGGATGTTAGAGATAAAACGGGGATTTCTGGAGAAATCCCTGTTTCAAAGACTATAGTCGGGAAGGTCATCAAATCTCGTTCAAGTAAGCTATCAGGCATAACAACTGAAGTTTTTCTGGGTAGGCAGAGGGAGTTGTCCACAAGAGAGGATAATTTCCCTTTGCCATAATTGCTTTTTTTGGAGTCTTCGGACTTTCCATCTGAGAAAATGGTAGTTTTTGGGTTGCAGTTTCGTTTATGATTAAAGATTTTAGACTTTATGGCAGTTTTTGAGGGAAATTTTACACCAGCTAAAGCTTTGCGGTTTGCGATCGTTATTGGTAGATTCAATGACTTGGTGGTGAACAAGTTGTTAGAGGGTTGTCAAGATTGTCTGAAGCGTCATGGGGTGGATACTAACGCTGACGGTACTCAAGTGGATTATATCTGGGTTCCTGGTTGTTTTGAAATTCCGCTCATGGCACGGCAAGCTGCTCTTTCTCATCGCTATGATGCTGTCATTTGTTTGGGGGCCGTGATTCGAGGGCAAACGCCTCATTTTGATTATGTCTGTGCGGAAGTCGCCAAGGGAATTGCTGGGGCTGGTTTTCAAACGGGAATCCCTGTTATTTTTGGTATTGTCACTGCGGATAATATGCAGCAAGCTTTGGAAAGGGCTGGGATTAAGAGCAATAAGGGTTGGGATTATGCTATGAATGCGCTGGAAATGGCAACTTTAGTTCAGCAGTTTCAGGGCAATGTCTCTCAATCGGCTTAGAGTCAAAATTGAGAATGCCCCTAAGTTATCCTAATTTAGGGGCATTTAAGTGTCAATTGTCTACTATTAAGCTGTTAAGCAGCTCCCATTTCATAATGAAGACAGGGAGTAGGGAGTAGGGAGTGGGGAAGGATTTCAGCCCATGCGACTCTTTTTCAAAAGATACAATTTAACTGCGCAGCAGCTTAGACATCTCCAGAAATTAGATTTTCCTCCATACAGGGTAAGGGTTTCAGATTTTTTCAAAGGAAATGTCTATTGAACAATGTCAACTGAGCCTTTGACAATAACTCTATCATCTTTAACTTCCATATTGTCAACTTTTAATTGTCCCATTTCTACGGCAATATTGAGATTTTGGGCGAGTTTTTCTGGAGAAACTCCTAATTTATTGGCTAGCTCGGCAACGGTGAAAGTTAAGTTGCCAATTTTTACTTCTGGATTCTCGCCTAATGTCAATTTGCCATTGTCTATTGTCGGCGTGCCGGATAAACCAACATAAATGTCTTGATTTTTGGCGAAAGGCAATTTATCGATTACTTTTGCCATCGCCGCTTGTTCCTTGCTGTTGCCTTGACTAATGGGTAATTCTGACAGATTAACAACTGTGCCAGTTTCGATCTTGCCTGATTCGATGGTAGTATGAATCTTGGGAAGAAGGGCAATGTCTTGGCTGCTATCAATTTTTTCGGCTAGCTCCACCTGGAGCATATCATTAAATTCGCGATCGCTAAACTGTATCTCTACATTCTTTTGTTTGGATATTCCTGAATTATCTGTTTCCTCAGATAATTCGTATACATTATGCTCCGATGCCTGAGATTCCGCTAGATTACTCTGTATTTTGGCTTGCAATCTGGATTTGGCGGCAATAATATCAGATTCCTCGACTAGTTCAACTTTTTTGAGCTGATTACCAGATTTGGTACTATACCACTCAGGCATTTTGGTTGCTTGCAGCCAATAATAGTAAATAGATACGCCCCCTGCACAAGCGATAAGACAAAAAATCCCGAATAATTTTCGGATTACTCTTTTTTGAGCAATATTCATAGCATATCTGCCCACACTAAGGTGAGTAAATTAATTGAATTGATTATTTTTTCATGGGCATACCGCCAAATTCTCCTCAAAGTTTTGGCGAATGCGATAAATTAGTCAATAATTTGAGTTGTTTAGGATTGCTGTCTTATCGAAAGCATCGTACCCTGATTTTTCTATTATAGACAGCCGATATTGGTAAATGTCAGGAACTTTACTCAATCTTCATAAAATATCGACTTCTTGCCTAAGAGATTTGATCAAAAAATCCTGTAAAGCTCTTGTTTACTGGCTTTCAGCTTCGGCTCTTTCGTCGAACTCAGGTGTACATG
>DOIX01000234.1 GCA_003511885.1 Cyanobacteria bacterium UBA11153 | reverse complement strand
AAACAAGAGCTTTACAGCATTTTTTGATCAAATCTCTTAGGCAAGAAATCGATATTACGAGCGAAATTTTGGTAACTATCATGAAAAAAGTCAAGGGAAAACACCGTTAGCGTAGCCTGCGCGAAGCGCATACTCCGAACTCCGGTGAACTCAGGTCCAGTCCCTCGCTCGCTATAACAAAAAGCGCCTGAGTCACCTCAGACGCATTAAAATACCGACTTGGAGACAAAAATCAACCGCTGAGTGCGTTGGCACCGCCGACAACTTCGAGAATTTCCTGAGTAATTGCCGCTTGCCGCGCCTTGTTATAAGTCAAGGTTAAAGTGCCAATCAATTCGCTAGCATTATCGCTAGCACTATTCATGGCTGTCATCCGAGCAGCTAATTCGCTAGCTGCTGACTCTTGTAATGCTCTTAATAACTGATTATTCAGATAAAGAGGCAAGAGAGCATCTAAAATTTGGACAGGATCTTGTTCAAAAATCATATCGCGAGGGAAGGGACGATTGGTCATTGAGACTTTTTCCCTTGTCACCTCAAAGTTACCACCGCGAGTTGTTAATCTAAAGACTTCATCATCGTGAGGCTCTAATCCTTGAGGTGTCAAGGGTAGTAGAGTTTGAATCACGGGACGAGAACTAATCAAGGAGACAAATTTGGTGTAAACTAATTCAATTCTGTCTACTGATTCTGAGAGGAAGAGGGAGAGTAATTCGTCAGCAATTGTCGAGGCTTCGGTAGCTGTAGGAATTTGCTCTAAACCTGTATATTTGGCATCAATGGGTTGATTGCGGCGTTCAAAATATTGAATCGCTTTACGTCCCACTAATACATACTTGTAGTCTACGCCTTCCTTTTGAAGTTCCTTGGCACGAGCCTCAGCGCGGCGGATGACGTTACCATTGTAACCGCCACACAAACCGCGATCGCCGGAAATAACTAGCAACCCTACAGATTTGACTTGACGTTGCTTGAGAAGGGGCAAGTTAGCCTCTTCAAACTGCAAACGGTTTTGTAAGCCGTAGAGAACTTGTGCTAATCTATCCGCAAAGGGGCGGGTAGCAATGACTTGTTCTTGAGCGCGACGGACTTTAGCTGCTGCTACCAGACGCATCGCTTCGGTAATTTTCTGAGTATTTTTGACCGACTGAATGCGATCGCGAATTGATTTGAGATTAGGCATATTTTTATTTTTTGTTGTTTGTTGTTTGTTATTTGTTGTTTGTTTTTGGTTTTTTGTTGTTTGTTTTTGGTTTTTTGTTATGGGCAAGGAACCAGCCATAACTTATATAGCAAGGGACTATTAGCTCTTGGCTCAAGCAGAAAGCTGCAAAATCAATGGTTTGAGGAATTGAGAATGTCGGGGCTGCCCTAGCGGTTGCGATAATTTATCCCCATTTCCCATAGCGCTACATATTGACCCCCCCAGCCCCCCTTATTAAGGGGGGAGCTATTAGAGCAATTGTCGCAGGCATTTAGGAAATTGGTATTACTTTTCCATTGCCAACAACAAATAACAAACAACTAAAAACCGATCGCAAACAACCAACAACAAACAACGACTAACTACTTAAGCTGATACCAGGAATGTTTGCTTGTATTCGGCAATGGCTTCCTTGAGGAGGGTTTCGGCTTCGTCTGTAAGCTGTTTCTCGCTCTTGACGATTTCTGTGTACTTGACTTTGCTGGTTTTCAAGTACTCGCGCAATCCTTTGGTGAAGGCAGTGATTTTATCGACGGCGATGTCATCGAGATAACCGTTTAATCCGGCGTAAACTAGTGCTACTTGTTCGTAAACGGCTAAGGGGGAGTACTGTGGTTGCTTTAATAGTTCCCGCAGGCGTTGACCCCGTGCTAATTGATTTTGGGTAGCTTGATCCAAATCTGAGGCAAATTGAGCGAATGCTTGTAAATCGTCAAACTGTGCTAATTCCAGTTTTAATTTACCTGCAACTTTTTTCATTGCCTTGGTTTGGGCTGCGGAGCCTACCCGTGACACGGAGATACCGGGGTTAATGGCTGGGCGCAAACCGGAGTTGAATAAGTTGGAGGAGAGGAATATTTGACCGTCGGTAATAGAAATTACGTTGGTAGGAATATAGGCGGAAACGTCACCTGCTTGGGTTTCAATAATGGGCAGGGCTGTCATGCTACCAGCACCTAAATCGTCGCTGAGTTTAGCTGCTCTTTCTAATAAACGGGAGTGGAGGTAGAAAACGTCTCCGGGATAGGCTTCCCGCCCTGGTGGACGACGGAGGAGGAGGGACATCTGGCGATAGGCTTGGGCTTGCTTGGAAAGGTCATCATAAACGATGAGGGTAGCTTTGCCCTTGTACATGAAGTATTCTGCGATCGCAGCGCCCGTGTAAGGTGCTAGATATTGTAGTGTAGCGGGGTCAGAGGCGTTGGCTGCCACGATGGTGGTATATTCTAATGCTCCTGCTTCCTGGAGTACACCTGCTACCTGAGCTACTGTGGATGCTTTTTGACCGATGGCGACGTAAACGCAAAATACATCTTCGCCTTTTTGGTTAATGATGGTATCGATTGCGATCGAGGTTTTTCCGGTTTGTCTGTCACCAATAATTAATTCCCGTTGTCCTCTCCCAACGGGAATCATCGCGTCAATAGCGGTAATACCCGTTTGCATGGGTTCGTGTACGGAGCGACGAGATACAATACCAGGTGCCATTGACTCGACTAGGCGGGATTCATTAGTGTGAATGTCTCCTTTTCCGTCAATGGGACGACCTAATGCGTCTACTACCCGACCAATCATCGCTTCTCCGACGGGTACTTGAGCGATTTTACCCGTGGCGGTAACTGAGCTACCTTCTTGGATGTCGCGCCCTTCACCCATTAACACTGCACCCACGTTGTCTTCTTCGAGGTTTAGTGCGATGCCAACTGTGCCGTCTTGAAATTCTAATAATTCGCCGGACATGCACTTATCTAGGCCATAAATCCGGGCAATTCCGTCACCTACTTGAAGGACTGTACCAACGTTAGATACTTGGACTTTTTGGTCGTACTGTTCAATTTGCTGGCGAATAATGCTGCTAATTTCGTCTGGTCTAATGCTGATCATAGTTGTTTATTGTTTGTTGTTTGTTGTTTGGATGGGTTTTTCTTGCTAACTGCTATTAGTCATTGGTCATTTGTCATTAACATTAGCCATTAACATTAACCATTAGCCATTACCCATTTCCTACGCTGCACTATTCAAGCGAATTCCAATTCGGCGTAGTTGTCCGCGCAAACTTGAATCAATGATTTGAGAGCCGACTTTAATGATGACACCACCAATTAAATCGGGGTCAATTTTGGTTTCAATTTCTACGTTTTGTGCCCCTGACATTCCGATTACTTGTTCGCGAATTGCTTGTTGCTGGGCTTCATTTAGAGCAACAGCAGAAGTGACTTCAGCAACTACAACTTGATTGAGTTTGTTGAGAAGTGTTTTATACTGTTGGCAAATTGGGCTGAGAAACTGAATCCGCCCCCGTTGCACCAGAATTTTCAAGAAATTCATGATATAAGGGTGAACTTGTTCTCCTGCAACTCGCTGTAAGATCCCTTCTTTATCTTCAGCACTTACCACTGGGCTAGCCAGAAACTGTTGTAATTCTGGAGATTCGGATAAAAGATTGAGCAATGATGCTGCATCTTCTCCGAATTGTTGGGTGAGGTTATGGGCTTGGGAGAGATCCATTAATGCTTGGGCATAAGGCTCTACGATTCCGGCACTTAATAAACTGCCTTTCATTATTTACCTCCCAATTGAGCGATACTGCGATCGATCAGTTGTTGTTGAGCGGCTTCATCTAGTTGAGAGCGTAACTGCTCTTCCACTCGTGACATTGCCATAGCAGCAACACGTTGTCTGAGTTCCGCGATCGCTCTTTCTCTTTCTGTATTGATATCCTGGACTGCTGTTTCTTTTAAGCGCTGGACATCTTTTTCGCCCTGAGCTATCAGTGCTTCTTTTGCTGTTTTGGCACTGGCTTCTGCTGCTTTGCGAATTCTTTCCGCTTCGGCTTGAGCTTGAGCCAATTTTTGCTGTCCATCTGCGAGGGCTTCGGCAGCTTGCTTTTGTCTTTGTTCTGCTTCTTGAACTGCTTCAGCAATTCTTGCTGTTCTTTCGGCTAAGGTTTTGCCGAATAATTTTGTGCCAAAGTACACGAGAATCCCGATCAAAATTGATAGGTTGATCAGGTTGGTTTCCCAAATGTCTAAATTTAGACCGAAACCTGCTTCATGTGCCTCATGTGCTTCTGTTGCTAATAAAAAGACATTGTGCATCATAATCTATTTACATGCGTTGCCGCTCAATCTCCTTTCTTGACAATGCCATTGGGAAAATTATTAATTGCTCTAATTTTCCGTTATCTTACTAACTCTGGACCTAGGAGTTTTTCTAGGATTTGGCGACTGAGAGCATCAACTTGTTGTTCTAGCGATTCCATCGCTGCTTGCTTTTGTTGCTCTATTTCTCGGTCTACTTGTTCTCGTTGCAGCCTAACTTCTTGTTGGGCTTCAGCGACAGCCGCCGCCGTAATTTTCTTAGCATCTGTCTGAGCAGCTACTATAATGGCTTGGGATTGCCTCCGAGCTTCTGCTAGCTGCTCTTCATATTGCTTGGCTAGCTTTTCGGCTTTGGAGGCGCGTTCCTTTGCTTCTTTTTCGCTATTGCGGAGGTAATTATCGCGATCGTCTAGTACTTTCCCGATTGGCTTATACAAAATTGCATTTAATATCGCTGCCAACAGGAGAAACTGTACTGCCATTACTGGCAATGTCGCATCGAAATCAAACATTTTTCACCGACTTCAATTTTGAGGAACGTAATCGCAATTTTGATAGTAGAGAATGGGTAATTGCTAATTGGCAATTAGGGCTTTAACTTAGCTGAAGTTCCTAGTTATTTGTTTGATTCTGCTCATCGCTAACTGCTCATCGCTAATCCACCCTATTTTTAGAGGTGAAAATTTTCACAATTTACCCTTAGCCGTTAGCAATTTTCAACCCACTAGGTTATAACTAGTAATTTGCCCGATCGCCCATTACTTTTCGGCAATTACCCATTACCGATCCTATCCTTTACACTTACTTTTGAGTTCTATACAAAAGGATTGGCAAACAGGAGAACTAGTGCTACCACCAAACCGTAAATGGTCAGTGATTCCATGAATGCCAAGGTTAACAATAATGTGGCGCGAATTTTTCCTTCTGCTTCTGGCTGACGGGCAATCCCGGCTACGGCTTGACCAGATGCTGTACCTTGACCGATACCAGGTCCAATTGCTCCTAAACCAATAGCTAAACCAGCACCGAGAACTGAAGCCGCTGTAACTAATTCCATGATGATTCTTCTTACCTTTCTTGAGTGAGTACGAAATGAACAACTAAAAACTTTAAGAGTCGCCTTTTTAGATTTTAGATTGAATAGAACCATTTAATCCAAAATCTAAAATTTTATTATTCGTGGTGTTCGTCACCACCATGCCCTTCTAGCGCCTCATGAATGTAGGCTGCTGCCAATGTGGCAAATACTAGAGCTTGGATTGCACTAGTAAACAAACCCAGAGCCATAACTGGCAGAGGTACGAACAGAGGTACTAAAAGAACCAGCACTGCCACCACCAACTCATCGGCCAGGATGTTCCCGAATAAACGGAAACTGAGGGAAAGGGGCTTAGTGAAGTCTTCGAGAATTGCGATGGGCAATAAAATCGGGGTTGGTTCGATATATTTGCGAAAATAACCCAGCCCTTTCTTTTTAAAGCCTGCGTAAAAGTACGCCAAAGATGTCAGGAGCGCCAAGGCTACTGTAGTATTAATGTCATTGGTTGGTGCGGCTAGTTCGCCAGATGGCAGGTGAATTAGCTTCCAAGGCACTAGTGCCCCAGACCAATTAGACACAAAAATAAACAAGAACAACGTACCGACAAATGGTATCCAGGGACGGTACTCTTTTTCACCTAGCTGGCTTTTCGCCAAATCCCTGAGAAATTCCATGGCATATTCCATAACATTCTGGATGCCTGTGGGAACTTGTTGGGCGTTGGTAGTAGCAGCAATAGAAGCGATCGCTAAAATGGCAATTACGATCCAGGAGACAATCAACACCTGTCCGTGTACTTCTAAATTGCCAATGTGCCAGTACAGATGCTGACCAACTTCTAATGATGCTAGGGGTAAAGAATTGAAAACACTCAAACCATTTATTATTTCCATGCTGAAGATTTGACCAGATATTCGTCAATGGTGAATCGTTAGCTTACCTAACAATTTTACCTACTTAGAAGCAGGAAATAGAATGCGGTACAGCATGTAGACAAGAATGGTTGCTTTGTAGGTTAGGAATCCCAACACTACAGGAACAATTTCCAATACTTGCCATTTACTAGCGAGGACAAATAGTGCCACCAAGAGAGCAAATCGGTTCTTATTCAGAGCCATTCTTTCTCGTCCCAGGCGTTGTACATCTTTTGTCAACATTCTTAAGTAAACCACACCTACGACCGCTCCGATCCCATAACTTCCAGCTATCTGGAGGGAGTAAAATAACCATACAGAGATAAAAATAATCGCTGCGATTGCTAAAGTTCCCAACAGTAACGTTTGTTCCAGTTGGTAATACTCCTCCATGGCGGAAATTGATGGTGGGGGTAGGGGCATCGATAAATCGATTTCGATGTCGTCTGTTGTCGATGTTACCGTCGATGTCGGCTCAAGATAGTCGCCTGAAACCTTCACAAGTACTCCGGGATGTTGGTGCAACACAAAACTTTTTCAAAACCGCTGGTGTTAACGAGCTGATTTTGACGCTTGCTTCCTGCTTCTGCCAAGGGTGCTGCCACCATTTTGTCCACAGGCGTAAATTCCGCAGTTGCCCTGCGTACTCGGTCATGATGGGGATTCCATGGATCCGCTATGGCAAATCCATTCTTTCCAGCCAAAGGTCATCATATCACGGGACGGTAACAATACTTAAAAAACAATTAATCAATTGGGACAGGGGATGCGGAAGTGGGGTGCAGGGTGTAGGGTGTGGGGTGTGGGGTGTATTTTTTTTGTGTGGGGCAATTTTCCTGTTTCAGCGAACAAGTCTATCAGTTTTCAGGAGTGTAACTCTTATTCCTGGTACTTTTCCCCAACTGCTAAAGAGCTTATAGCTAATTGCCTTCAAGGTTTCAAGTTTATACAGCAAGCCCTAAATAAGCCTATAATTGTTGGGTTTAGTTCATCAACCCAACTTACAAAATACCCGCTAAACCGCTCCGAATTGACGCGGCAAACATTACTTAGCAATAAGGTTGACAGAAGATGTCAAATTATGTTTTTCTGATTGATTCTCATAAAACACCTCTCTCATCCAGTACATCCAGCCCAGAGCTTGCAAGTGACTGGATTGGGATAAATTGGGTTACTTTGTGTAATTTATCCAACGCTCAAAAATTTATTTATGACCAAACTAGCCTATCTGGATTGTCCAACGGGAATTGCGGGGGATATGTGTCTGGGGGCACTAATAGCATCAGGTGTGCCTTTAGACTACCTAACTGAAAAACTGAAGGGATTGGGTATTGATGATGAATATGAGCTATGGGCTGAGAGTGTCTATCGCCACAGTCAATTGGCAACTAAAGTACATGTAGATTTGCTCAATCAACATCATCACCATCACCATCCTCACCCTCATCAAGATGTCTCGATAGTTTCATCTGGCGATGAAGCTGAGACATCTCACCATTGCCACAGTGGGGTGGGTGGAGCAACTCGGTATTTGCCAGAAATTGAGCGCTTAATTAGAGAAGGGGGATTGCCGCCACGGGTAGTTGAGAGAAGTCTGGCAATTTTCGGTAATTTGGCAGTGGCGGAAGGATTAGTCCATGGTATTCCGCCAGAAAAGGTTCATTTCCATGAGGTGGGGGCTACTGATGCGATTGTGGATATTGTGGGGACTTGTTTGGGTTTGGAGTGGCTGGGTGTAGAGGATGTCTATTGTTCCCCAATGCCTACTGGAGGTGGTACAGTTTGGGCTGCTCATGGTAGATTGCCAGTACCAGTTCCGGCAGTGATGAAGTTATGGGAGCTACATCAAGTTCCTATTTATAGTAATGGAATTGAACGGGAATTGGTGACACCAACAGGGGCTGCGATTGCTGTGAGTTTGGCGAGTGGTTTTGGCAATCCGCCACCCATGACTATTGGGCAAGTTGCTCTTGGTGCTGGCTCTGCTCAATTACCAATTCCGAATATACTACGGCTTTGGATTGGTGAGAGTAGGGAATCGGGATTGGGGAATGGGGAGTTAGTCGGAGATGGTGATTTGCCAATTTCTCATCCTTCATCACCGGATTTGGAAACTGTTTGTGTCTTGGAAACTCAAATTGATGATTTAAGTCCCCAAGCAATTGGTTATGTTTATGATGTGTTATTTAATGTTGGGGCTTTGGATGTTTTTACCCAACCGATTGGGATGAAGAAGTCTCGTCCAGGAATTTTACTGACAGTTATCTGTTTTCCTGATAAGTTAACTGTTTGTGAGGATATATTATTCCGGGAAACGACTACTTTAGGTATCCGTCACTTTAGTCAGCAGCGGACTATTTTACACAGAGAAATTCAGGAAGTCAAGACGGATTATGGGGTGGTACGTGTCAAAGTGGCGAGTCGGGCATCGGCTGGAGAGAAGGTGATTGCTAATATCCAGCCAGAATATGAGGATTGTGCTGCGATCGCACGAGCTTATAATTTATCTTGGCGCGAGGTACATCAGTTGGCGATGGATGCTTGGTATCTTCAGCATCGATAAATGATAACTTGCTCTATTCTCAATTAACAATTTTAAACCAAATCCGCGCTGCTAATTAGGGTTTGCTGAAAAAGTCTTTTCGTGAGGATGGGGTGTGGGGTGTGGTTTTTTTGTGGCACAATTT
>DOIX01000370.1:3230-6708 GCA_003511885.1 Cyanobacteria bacterium UBA11153 | reverse complement strand
CAGATTTATACAGCAAGCCCTAAGTAAGAAGATTATCGTTTCAAAGCTTGCGCGATCGCAAATTCTAACTCTTCCCTACTTAAAGGGGTAAGAATAAAAACTTCTTGATAAGTTTTGCCAAATCTAGCAATCAGCTTAAATCCGCCCCGAATTGGGACAGAAACTTTCAATAGTAACTGAGGACTGTGACTTTTAGCACGTCCAATTACAGCAGGTGTAACAGTTTGAATACCACTGTACCGTGTCATCCGTTCCAGAATCGGAATCAAACCCGGAATATGGGTTGAGTGATTCCAAACCAATCTACCGCCATTGGACTTACTCATGAGCTATGCTGATTCTAAAGGAGCCATAGTCAAGCCAGCGCGACTGAGTTGCTGATGGTATAGTTCAGCTTGTTCCTGGGGCCCAATCCAAACAATTGCCAATCCCTCAAAGTGAACCTGATTGGTAAGTTCCCAAGCGCGATCGCTAGTCATGCCTGGAATATACTTAACCAAACAGTCATGAACGTGTTGAAAGGTATTGAAATCATCGTCAAGAACGATCACCTTATAGCTAGGATAAGGCTTGCGGGTAACTTGCCGAGATTTTTCAGGAGTTTGAACAGGTGCAGCAGACACCGCCTTAACAACTGCCGAAATTACCATAGTACTTAGTGGCTGACCAAACCTTAAAACAATCTCTAGTTTACCCAGATCGTGCCCAGAAAGCGAGTGGGGGGACTGATTTGGTATATATCTTGACTGGCAAAGATTTTAGCTTATCCCCAAACCTTCAAAAATTTTGCTTCACCAACATTTGCTGCCTTCACCCCTCCTCCAGGCGACTAAACAAATCAGCTAGAATACGATTAGAGAACAAAAAACCCTCTGGATCGCTCAATCTAAACCGCCCATCCATCAAAAAATTATCACCCCATACCCCTCCTAAAACCTTACCCTCTCTTCCTAGAAATTCCACCCATCCTTGGCAGTAATAAGGCTGCAAAATTTGCCAAATTTCCGCTAAAATCTTTTCCCCAAATTCCACTCTTAACCCAGCCAAACTCAAACCATCAGCCAAGCGCAACCCTAACATTAAAGTTTCTAATAGTAGATCGTTTTCGGAAATTTTTTCTCCCTCACAAACACCACCTGCTTGAACAAATGCTTCTACCCATTTATAATATTCATCTTTCCTACGAGGTCGAGTAAACCGACAGCCTTCGAGATAACTAGCAGCTCCCATCCCAAATCCGTAATAGGGACGGTTTTCCCAATAAACCCGATTGTGACGGCATTGATGTCCCGGCAGGGCATAATTAGACACTTCATAATGTTCGTAACCCGCACTAGTAAGGATTTCCCGAGCTAGGCGATACATTTGGGCAGTTGTCTCATCAGCAGGCAAAGGATTTTCTCCGGGATGGTACTTCCGTCCAAAAGCCGTGACAGATTCAACAACTAAGTCATAACAAGATATGTGAGTTGGGGCAATCTCCAGCACTGCAGCTAAAGATGCCTGCCAATCTTCCATAGTTTGATGAGGCAATCCCGATATCAAATCCAAGCTCAAGTCGGGAACCCCCACTTGGCGAATTAACTCCACAGCAGCGAATATATCATTAAGGTCGTGCGATCGCCCGCAGGCTGAAAGCAGTTCATCCTGAAATGCTTGAACCCCTAAGCTGATGCGATTTATCCCCGCCTTCCGGTATCCTTGGAGTTGTTCGATGCTAAATGTGCCTGGGTCCATTTCCATGGAAATCTCCGCACCTTCAGCAATCCCTATCTTCCCATCCAAGGTATCGAGAATTTTCTCTAGTTGTGCTACGGAGAGGAGGGAAGGCGTACCACCACCAAAAAAAACAGTTTGTAAAGATTTATTGAGAATAGGAGCGATTTTAATTTCCTGACATAAGACTGCCACATATTCCGCGATCGCACCAGAATTACTCCCTATAGCCCGATGACCAACCACAGATATGGGAAAATCACAATAGTAGCAGCGACGGCGGCAAAAGGGAATGTGAATGTAAGCAGAAGTCGGCTTACCACGCCTGATTGACTGATTTGGAGGATTTAACACCTGCTTTTCTTTACCTGCCTTAACTTATCCCATCAATTCTTAATATCTAATTAACAGTTGTTAATTAAATGAGTTTTTTTCAATTATTGAATCAATCTATACCGATAGAGATAGTCAGAAAAAATCCTCTAAAAGATATAATGATCCCAATCGCTACCTATCATTTTCCGTCCACTAAATTCCAGAAGTAAGTCCCACATCTATTATTCGGAGCGAAACAATGCTCGATTTTGTCATTATTCTTCTATTTATCCTAGCAGCCGCCAGCATCGGCTTCGACAGCGTTGAGTTGCTCCCCAACTCCGTACAGGAACAAGTGAGCAATATCCAAGCTTTGCGCTGGATTACAGCCAGTTTTGCCGCCTTGATTGGCTTTGGAGTGGGATTAACCGTCCAGGTTACCTATCGTCGCCTCGAAGCCAAAGTAAGACAACTACCAGTTGAGGTAATTTTAACCAGAGCAGTTGGTTTAGTGATTGGACTATTGCTGGCTAATTTAATGCTAGCGCCAATTTTCCTACTCCCTTTCCCATCAGAGTTTTCCTTTCTCAAGCCCCTGACAGGAATTTTAGGCAGTATCATGTTTGCCTTCTTGGGAGTTAGTCTAGCAGATACCCATGGTCGTACCTTCCTCCGGCTGATTAATCCCAACAGCTTAGAATCTATTTTAGTGGCAGAAGGGACATTGAAATCGGCATCAAGTAAAATTCTCGATACAAGCTGCATCATTGATGGTCGGATTGAGGAATTGCTCAAGACAGGCTTTATTGAAGGTCAAATCCTCATCTCTCAGTTTGTCTTGCAGGAGTTACAACAACTAGCAGATGCTTCCAACGATCAAAAGCGCACGCGGGGACGGCGTGGCTTGGATATATTAAAGCAGATGCAAAAAGCCTTCCCAGATAGACTAGTAATTCACCCAGCAGATTACGAGGACATTCACACCGTCGATGCCAAATTAGTGCGTTTTGCCCAGGAAATCAACGGTATGCTCTTGACCAATGACTATAACCTGAGCAAAGTCGCCATTTTACAGAAAGTCCCCGTCCTCAATGTCAACGATCTCGCCCAAGCAGTACGTCCAATTTACCTCCCTGGTGACACTCTTGACCTGAAAATACTTAAAGAAGGCAAAGAACCCACCCAAGGCGTTGGCTATCTCGGAGATGGCACGATGGTGGTTGTGGAAGAAGGACGGCAGTATCAGGGTAGCGAAGTGAGAGTAATTGTCACATCCGCCTTACAGACTTCAGCAGGAAGGATGATTTTTGCCCGTCCCGCTACTTCTGTTATGGTTTGACAATAAGGGGAGCGAAACAGTCCCAAAACATCACAGAAACTGAGAGCCACCTTGCTTCAGTAGGTGGATGAAAGCGATTTACGGGTGTTATAGCAACCGCCACATCGG
>DOIX01000370.1:0-2920 GCA_003511885.1 Cyanobacteria bacterium UBA11153 | reverse complement strand
TGTCAACTGTCCACTGCTATAACCCGAGGTTTCTCTTACTCTTATGAAATAAGATATAATTTCCTAGGAGGTGAATCAAGTCAAGCTTCCCCAATTAGGTTAGCTAGAGTATGTTAAGTCAGGAGAAATCCCAGACGGTTTGGCTGTAAAACAAGCTCGGATTATTCGCAAAGCTCCCGTGTTTCAAGCGGGGGAGTACGTCAAATCGGGTTTCACTCCCCATTTCCTATTCCCTCTGAGAAATGAACCCACTCTGTGCAAGAATGGTTTAGGATTGCCTGGTCTGTTCAGGCTGTTGGAAAGAAAACGAACTTCTTGTATGAAAGTTGGCGATCGCGTTAGAGTTAAAAAATCTGTGATGGTTTACCACCATCCTAACCACCGCAACGAGCCTTTTGATGTTAAAGGTCTCGAAGGAGAAGTGAGTGGTATCGTTGTCGAGTGGCACGGACGACCCGTGAGTGCCAATTTGCCAGTGCTAGTCCAGTTTGATAAAAAATTCCGCGTTCATTTCCGTGAAGATGAGGTGGAAATTGTTTGAGTAATTAGGGCTTGCTGAATAAATTGCGATCCCGAAGGCGAGCGAAGCTATCGCTAATCTAAAGGGCACACAGCTTGAAAATTCTGAGTGTCAACGTTTGATGCCTTTTCGGATACCCAGAGATTTTTCACAATTAGGCAAGATTTTTGACACCTTAGATTCCAAAACCTTACAATTTTTAGGTCAAAAAATGCTTGAAAGCCTTGTCTGATATAACTTCTACATTAAGGCAGCAAACCCTAATTAGAAATTTTTCAATATTAAAATATCTAACTAGTGAATATAGACTGAACTCTATAATATATAGTTAGATTGTTTTTTTTTTGAAACCTCTCCCGGTTTGAGCGCAAGCGGAACCGGGAGATTCCTCAGAATACCTCGTTCTGGTAATCTGAGTAACTATCAACTATCAACTTTTGCAAGAAACCCGGTAGAGCAGAGTAGCTTAACGACGGAGAGAAAACCAAGCAAATAGATTAATATCTCCTTGCATTTTTGCCAACTCTTGCTGGTGAAGTTTGGTGGTTTCCCGATACCACTGACAGTAAGATTGAAACTCCTGTCGCACTTGGGCTTCTCGATAAAATTCGTGAGTAATTTGATAGGTAGCAAAAATATCCGCTGGTGGCGGTGGGGCGGGGAAAATTTGTCGGAATTCTTCTCGCATGGTTGGGAATGGGGAGTGGGGAGTAGGAGTAGTTTAGGCAATGACAGAATTTGTTAAAATCCTGACCTAACAGTAAATGTCGTTATCTAGAATTAGGTAAACTCTTCTCAATTTCTTCAACACTTTTAATAAAGAGGATACTCGCAAACAATAAACTAACCAATGAAATTCCTAACCATAGACTGCCCCGACTCACATCGCCTTGGAGAAGATTTACAATTCCGTTGCAACCCATCCAAGCTCCGCCACCTGCTAAGGTTCCCGCAACAATCCCAGATTCTACTCCAGTAATCCCTACAGCAACTGCACCTGTCCCGACTATACCCATCAAACCCATAACAGCACCAGCAATAGTGACAGTAACAGCAATAATTCCAGTACGAGCAATTAGACTTCTGACTTGCCAGCGGTTGGTTAAGGAACGATTTTTGGGCTTTTGGTGAGGTTTGATCATCGGGATGACTCAGAGAAGAAATTCTATTTTACAATAGTGCGACAGCCAGTGGCAGTGCCCTCCTTCTGGACAGGATTTACCTTGAGATAAAACATGTCCAAAGCCTTACATCTCAATAAGCTGGATGCGATCCGTGGTTTTGCCGCAATTTATGTGTTACTTTACCATTTAGTATCGCACTTAAATTTTATTCCCCAGCCCATTAAAACGATTTTTTTCTCCTTTGGGCAAGAAGCTGTCATGTTATTCTTCTTGCTGAGTGGCTTTGTGATTTACCTGTCTGTTTACAAGAATAGCCATATCACTTTTAAAGCCTATTTTATCAAAAGGTTTAGGCGGATCTATGCTCCGTTTATTGTTTCTATTTTACTGGCGATTGCGATCGCTTGCTTTAACGGAAACCTATTGAAGTCTTTTTCCTGGACTGAGTTAGGTGGTAATTTGTTAATGCTGCAAGACTTTGGCGAGGTAAAGCCTGGAAACTGGGTGGATCCATTTATGGATAATTTACCCCTTTGGTCATTATCTTATGAATGGTGGTTTTATATGATGTTTTATCCCATTTATCAAAGATTGGGTAAAACTCCTTACTGTATTTATTTTGTCCTGGGTTTATCTTTGATTGGATATAGTAGTTATCTGGTAGTTCCCAACCATGCTTCCTTTCTACTTACTTATTTTACGATCTGGTGGTCAGGGGTGGAATCGGCGAGGGTATTCGTCCGCGATGGTCGATTTACTTACCGTAATATCCAACCGATCTTCTTTTCGCTCTTGTTTATGACTGTAATTGCAGGGATTCCCATCTTCCAGGAAGAAAAGATTCGTTTAGGCTACTTTCCTTTTCTCACGTTTCGCCACTTTTTTATCTCCTTATTAGCGGTAGGGATTGGCTTAGTTTGGTACAGATGGAAGTTATTATGGTTCGAGCCTCTGCTAGGATGGTTTACCCACGTTGCACCGATTTCCTATGCCATCTATATCCTACACTACCCGATTTTAATCCAGCTTAATTTGAGCAGCTATATACCCAATCTAACCATAAGTCTGCTAATTAAGTTAGCCTTAATTTTCGGTTTATCCTACTTAACAGAAATCCAACTACAACCTCTGGTTAATCGCTGGATTAAATAGGGTTTACTGAGAAAGTCTTTTCGTGAGGGTGGGGTGTGGGGTGTGGGGTGTCGGGATTTCAAGAGTTTTCTTGAAGGCAATTTTCCCATTTAAGTTAAAAAGTCCATGAATTTTCAGGGGTGTA
>DOIX01000394.1 GCA_003511885.1 Cyanobacteria bacterium UBA11153 | reverse complement strand
TTGTCCACTGTTTGGTGGATAGCCTTATGGTATTGCTCTGTTCTGAATCTGGGATATTATATCACGATCTGTGCGATCGATTTGAGAGTCTCTGCCAGTTTAAGATCGTGCCGCTTGACAGTGGGCGATCGCAAGGATTGAAGGTTAAAGTGAGAGAAGTTTAGTTAAAGCGGTAAGCTAAGGTGCAGCTCCCAAAAGAATATCTACTCTTACCCCTTACCTCTAACCTCATTAGAGTCATCCTTATCCAATGGGAGTTGCTTTCACAGCCGGTTGCTACCACTCATATAAAATAGTATTTTCCAGTCCCAGATGGAGTGAATCGATGAATTCTCCTCGTGATAGAGCCAGTGACTTACAGCGTCTAGAAGAAGATATCAAGAAGCGAGAGCAAGCCCTCCGCCTGCGGGAATTGGAGGCGGAAATCGATCGGCCTCCTTTGTATCAAACTGTTAAGCACGAACAGTCAGAAGGTAAATTGCAACAATGGGGCAGAAAACTGCTGCTATTTGGTAAGTTTATTGCTTTTGTGGTTGCTGGTATTGTCGTGGTGCGAATTAGTACAATCCTTGCTGGCATCGCGATTGTGGGTATTATTGGATTTATTGGATACAAAATCTTTTTAGAAGGCGATCGCAATAAGGATTGATATTTTTGGCATATTTAAGACTAAGGTGGTCTTTTTTTGCCAGATTTATTCGTTAACTGATATTCCGTCTAGAGCGAGTGAAGATCGTTAATTATCAGAGTAAAGATATGAGTTTGATCGGAGATTTAGATCGATTTGCTCAAGCCCGCTATCAAGTAGCTACTCATCTGAGTCAGATAGCTGAAACTATCAGTAAATCTGAAGTAGAGGGGGCAGAAGCATCGGGTAAGTTAGGGATGGAAAGAGAATGTGAAGACATTAGTATCGCTAGCGAAAATTTGCGAAAAGGTGTATTCAGGTTGATGGTATTAGGCGATCTAAAACGAGGTAAAAGTACTTTTCTTAATGCTTTAATTGGGGAAAACGTTTTGCCTTCTGATGTTAATCCCTGCACGGCGTTGCTGACTATTTTACGATATGGCAAAGAAAAGAAAGTTACGGTTTATTTTAAGGAAGGAAAATTACCAGAAAAGTTAGATTTTGCTAAATTCAAGGACAAATACACCATCGAAGCTAACGAAGCAAAGCAATTAGAAGAATTGAAGCAGCAAGCTTTTCCTGATGTCGATTATGCGGTAGTAGAATATCCCCTACCTTTACTAGAAAAAGGGATTGAAATAGTCGATAGTCCCGGATTAAATGATACAGAATCCCGTAACGAATTATCTCTGAGCTATATTAATAACTGCCACGCCATCCTCTTTGTTTTTCGCGCTACCCAACCTTGTACCCTGGAAGAAAAGCGGTATCTGGAAAACTATATCAAAGGGCGAGGATTAACAGTTTTCTTTCTGATCAATGCTTGGGATGAAATTAAAAAAGGTATTATCGATCCAGATAATATAGAAGCATTGACAGAAGCAGAGAATACACTCCGTCAAGTATTCCAAACTAACTTGACAGATTATTGTCAGGTAGATGGAAAAAATATTTATGAAGAAAGAGTATTTGAGATTTCCTCTCTCAATGCCCTGCGGCGACGACTCAAAAATCCCGAAGATGGGTTGGAAGGGACAGGTTTAACCGAATTTATGACAGCCCTGAATAAATTTTTAACCCAAGAAAAAGCGGTTGCTCAAATTCGGCAAGCTAAAACAATTGCTCAACAAACTTATACCCGTCTCCATGACGCAATTCAACGACGTATCCCCTTACTGAAAGAAGATATAGAAGAATTAAAACGGCGCATTGATTCTGTTGAGCCAGAATTCCAAAAATTCCAGGAAATTCGAGATATTTTCCAAAATGAAATTCACGGGATGCGAGATAAAAAAGCCCGCGCGATCGCAGATTCGTTTCGTACATTTGTACTGGGACTGGAAAATACCTTTGAATTAGATTTCCTTCGCTATCAGCCGGATATTGGTTTTTGGGATTTCCTGCAAAAGGGCAGAAGGGAAGAATTTAATGCTGCTTTTAAGCAAGCATTCGAGCAATATCTTAATGATAAAATAGCGGGATGGGAATTGACAGCGCAAAGAGAAATGGAGGAGGGATTTTCTGAGTTATCCAGAAGTGCCGCTAGTTATGGTGCAACCTACAATCAAGTAGCCGAATCGATTAATGAAAAGTTAATTGGACAAAAACTTTATGCAACTGCCAAAATTAACTCAGAAGATAGTTCCCCCTCTTGGGCAAGTTGGGCAATGGGATTTATGTCATTAGCATCTGCTAATGTGGCTGGCTTAGTCTTGGCTGGTGCTGGGTTTAATTGGCAGAATATCCTAGTTAACTGGGTTGCTGTACTTGGGATCTGGAGTTTTCTCTCGATATTTTCTATAACATTAATTACAGGACCTATCGGTTTAATGTTACTAAGTGTAGGAGTAGGTGCAGTTCAAACGGATCAAATCAGAAAAGAAGTAATTAAAACCACGAGGAAAGAATTTGCTAAATATCTCCCCCAAGTAGCCCAGGAACAATGGCAACCGATAAACCAAGCCGTCAGGGATTGTTTTGATGCCTACGAAAGAGAAGTAAATAAACGCATTAATGATGATATCAAATCCCGCAAATCAGAATTAGAAAATCTGATGGAGCAAAAACAATCCCGCGAAATTAACCAAGAAAATGAATTGGCAAGATTAAAGCAATTAGATGGAGATGTATTAACAGAATCCCGTGGTATCGAATCATTGTTCGCTTACCTAAGTGTTAACACTATCTAGAGTTTGCTGAAAAAGTTTTTTCTTTAGGGCAGGGTGTGTTTTTTTTTGTGGGGTATGTTTTTTTTTCATAGGGCAATTTTCCCGTTTAAGTTAAAAGGTAATAGATAAAATGAGTTACAAACTCCAAACAGACAATTTCATCAACGACTTAGACAGAGTTGCCAGAGTTAGATCCCAAGTAGCCAATTGTCTCGCTAATATGGCACAAACCATGAAAAATAGCGAATCAGCAGGGAAAAAAGCTTCCGGAGAATTGGGTTTATCTAGAGATATTGAAGATTTAAGCAAAGCCAGCACCAACTTGCGCCAAGGAGTATTCCGCCTCCTTGTATTAGGCGACATGAAAAGAGGTAAAAGTACCTTCCTCAACGCCTTAATTGGCGAAAACTTATTGCCATCAGATGTAAATCCTTGTACAGCAATATTAACAATATTACGCTACGGTACAGAAAAGAAAGTAACTGTATACTTTTGCGATAGCACCCTGCCAGAAGTAATTGACTTTAAAAGCTTCAAACAACGTTATACCATCGATCCTGCCGAAGCCAAGAGACTGGAAAAAGAAAAGAAACAAGCCTTCCCTAACGTTGACTATGCCGTTGTCGAATATCCCTTAGCCTTACTAGAAAAAGGTATTGAAATTGTCGATAGCCCCGGATTAAACGATACGGAAGCCCGAAACGAACTTTCCCTCGGATATATCAATAATTGTCATGCTATTCTCTTTGTCTTGAGAGCAACTCAACCCTGTACTTTAGCTGAAAGACGTTATCTAGAAAACTATATTAAAGGGCGCGGTTTAGGTGTATTCTTTTTAATTAACGCTTGGGATCAAATTAAAGAAAGTTTAATAGATCCCGACGATCCTGAAGAAATCGCTGCCGCAGAAAATAGACTGCGGAAAGTTTTCCAATCTAACTTAGCAGACTATTGTTATCTAGATGGTTACAATATCTACGAAGAAAGAGTATTTGAAATTTCTGCACTAAAAGCATTGCGCTTGCGCATCAAAAATCCCTCCGCCTCTCTAGACAAAACTGGGTTTCCCGAATTTATAGGGGCACTTAGCACATTTTTAACTAAAGAAAGAGCTATTTCTGAATTCCGCCAAGCGAGAACAATTGCTCGTCAAAGTCACAGCCGCGTTAAAGAAGCAATTCAACGTCGCATTCCTTTATTAGAGGAAGATGTGAAACAATTAAAACAACGAATTAATTCAGTAGATCCGGAATTCCAGAAACTTAATGATATTTGTCAAGGATTTAAAGACGAAATTAAATCAGTGCGGGATAGTAAAGCCAGGACAATTGCCGATTCATTCCGTAACTATGTCTTAACTTTAGGCAATACCTTTGAAACCGATTTCTTGCAATATCAACCCGATTTGCGATTTATGGACTTTTTAAGTTCCGGCAGAAGAGAAGCCTTTGAAGCAGGATTGAGAGAAGCCTTTGAACGTTATGTTAACGATAAATTAGCCGCTTGGAGTCTCACCGCTGAGAAAGAAATGGATAGTGCCTTTTTTCAGTTATCTAAAAGTGCCGCAAATTACGGAGCATCTTATACCAAAATAACTGACAAAATTACCGAAAAATTAACCGGACAAAAAATACCTCCCATCATGGGTTCCACTAACGAAGATAACTCCCCATCTTGGGCAAAATGGGCAGCAGGATTGTTTTCCTTAGCCAGGGGAAATATTGCTGGTGTTGCTATGGCAGGTGCAGGATTTGATTGGAAAAATATTGTTCTTAACTTCATTACCGTCATGGGAGTTGGTGCAATGATTACAGCAGTTTCAGGAATTGTTTTAGGTCCAATAGGACTAGCATTATTGGGTTTAGGAATTGGTGTAGTACAAGCTGATCAAGCTAGGAAAGAATTAGTCAAAGCAGCCAAAAAAGAATTAGTCAAATATTTACCTCAAGTAGCGCAACAACAATGGCAACCAATTTATGATGCCGTGAAAGAATGTTTTGAAGTCTATGAAAAAGAAGTAACGGAAAGGATGAATGATGACATCAAAAACCGCAAAGCAGAGTTGGATAATTTAATCTCCCAAAAAGAATCTTATGAAATTAATAACGGTGCAGAATTATCAAGATTAAAGCAATTAGAAACAGAAGTTACTCAGGAATTAGGAAATCTAGAGATAGCCTATCAAGGTTTTCTCGCAGCAGCGTAGAAGTCAAGAGAGAGAATGGGAGCTAATTGCTAATTGCTGGAGTTAAGCAAAGCATCTATCTGATTCTACCGGAGATAGTTAAGAAAAATTGATATTTTTTCCCTTTTGACTATTTTCAGGTAAACTAGCTGCTTAATGCGATCTACCAGTTGTGCATTATGCAGATTTTTCTCACTATCGCTGTTGTCATTCTGTCGCTTGTCTTTTTCATTGCTGAATGGTTGCCAGTTGATATTACTGCTTTCGGCGTGATGATTGTACTAATTTTACTCAAATTAGTAACTCCAGAACAAGGAATATCCGGTTTTAGCAATTCTGCCACCATTACTGTCATGGCAATGTTTATCCTCAGTGCGGGAATTGCCCGCACTGGCGCAATTCAAATTGTTAGCGACTTCTTGAATAAATGGGGCGGGAATAATTTACGTCGCCAGATATTAGTCTTGGGAGCCATTGTTGGTCCGATTACCGCTTTTATTAATAATACCGCTGTAGTTGCTGTCTTTCTCCCGATTGTCGAAGATTGGTGCAGAAAGCAGCGTATTTCCCCTTCAAAAATATTGATGCCATTGTCATTTGTCACCGTTTTAGGGGGGATGATTACACTAATTGGTACATCCACAAATGTCTTGGCTAGCGGTTTATCGGAACAGTTGGGATACGGCGCTTTTGGTTTATTTCAGTTTACAGCTTTAGGATTAATCACCTTTACAATAGGATTGATCTATTTAGCAATAGCTGCCCCCAAACTATTACCCAATCGGAAAGCACCAAATAGTGATGTTTTGAGTGAAGATTATGCCCTAACCGATTATGTTAGTGAGATTATCATTACACCTGGTTCAAACCTAATTGGACAAAGTTTGCGTTCCAGCCAATTACAGCGTAAATTTGATATAGATGTCTTAGAATTAATCCGCAACGATGCCCAATTTCCCCAACCTTTAGCCGATAAAGTATTGCAAGCTGGAGATATTTTAATCGTGCGGGGAGGAAGGCCATGTTTATTAAGCCTCAAAGCACAGCGAGGAATTGAAATTTTACCGGATGTCAAATTTGGCAAAGAATCTCCAGAAGAAAATCTTACTTCTGGGGAAGAAGGAATTGCTGAAATCTTGATCCTCTCCAACTCTAACTTAAATGGCTCTACCTTAAAAGAATTAAGGTTTAGACAGCGCTACAATGCCACAGTATTAGCCATACGTCGAGGAGAAGAATTAGTGCGAGAAAGATTGGGACAAGTACCTTTACGTTTTGGTGATTTGTTATTGGTACAAGGACCAAAAGAAAGCTTTGTTGGCTTGCAAACCAGCCGAGATTTACTAGTGTTTGAACAACGAGACGTGGAAACATTGCGACGGGATAAGGCTTGGATTGCGATCGCAATTGGTTTAGCTGTAGTCATTGTCGCCGCCTTTGACTGGCAACCAATCCTGGTAACTTCCTTGGTGGGAGTCTTTTTAATGATTGTCACTGGTTGTCTCAAACCAGGTGAATTATATGAATCTGTACGTTGGGATATTATCTTCCTCTTAGCGGGCTTAATTCCTCTGGGAATCGCCATGGATAAATCCGGTACAACTCAATGGTTAGCAGACAATCTAGTTGCTCTAGGAGGGGATCTTTCCGGTTACTGGATTTTAGAGTTTTTCTTCATAATTACTGCCCTACTGACAGAGATTCTTTCTAATAATGCTTCTGTGGTTTTGATATTACCAGTTGCCGTGAAAGTGGCGACAACTCTTCATCTCAATCCTTACGCCTTCATGTTTGCCGTTACCTTTGCCGCATCTAATAGTTTTATGACACCAATTGGCTATCAAACAAATACCATGGTTTATGGTCCCGGTGGCTATAAATTCTTGGATTTCTTCCGCTTTGGCGGGATGCTCAATTTGATTATGGCAATTATCACTCCACCATTGATTATTCTTTTATATGGTTTGAAACCCTAGGGAATGGGGAGTTAGTCGAGTCAAAGAAATTGACAAAATTAGTGTAGTGTGAATTTCGGTTTCGACATGGGGAAGAATTCGGCAAGAAAAATTATGGCATCTGGCGATGGAATTATCGCCCTTTTGCTTCTCCCCTGCATGACACAGATATCCTTCTTTTGTTAATCTATTCCAGTGGTAGCTTATATTTGATGCTTAAAGTTACGATCGCACAATTTCGCGATCGCGCCGTACTTAGGCAAAATCTTTAGCTAAACTCTATAATAATATCAGCAAACGGTAGCCAAACAGGTTGTTATGATTCAACTCCAAACCAAACTACCAACCGATACCTGGGTAAATTGCACCTGGGAGGAATACCTGCAAGCCATCAGCGATCCTAACTGCGATCGCGCTAGATGCTACTATTACAACGGACGCATGAGGTTAGAAATGTCTGCCCTAGGAAATCCTCATTCTCGCGATCATTTTAGTGTTATTACTGCAATTGGTCTATTTGCTAGTACTAAAAACATTGATTTAGATGGTCATGATAACTGCACCTACCGCAAAACAGGCTATCAGGAAGCACAACCGGATGTTTCCTTTTATGTAGGTGCAAATGCGGAAATAATTCCTTGGGATGCGACTATCATTGATCTCGATACTTATCCACCTCCTGATTTAGTAATTGAAGTTGCTTATTCAAGTTTGGCAGATGATAAGGGAGAAAAACGTCTACTTTACGAATCACTCGGAGTCCGCGAATATTGGATTATTGATGTGCAAAATGTTCAGGTTATTGCCTTTGAGATTGAGAATGGAGGTAGTCGGAGAATTTATCAGTCTCAGGTACTTTCAGGTTTAGATATGGCAATGTTAGAAGAAGCTTTTCGCCGAAGTCGAACAGTGAATCATGGTAAGGTTAGTACTTGGTTATTGTCTCAGTTTCAAGGTTGAGAATTGGTGATGGCAACTCGATTATTGGCAAGAACAACAGCTTAAGTTGTTGTCAAAAAGCTATTAAAATAACCAACGATTTGTGAATAAACAACTTGTAAGCTGAGAAACTTCATGCTCAAACGTATATACATTGATAATTTTCGCTGCCTAGTTAATTTTGAACTTAACTTTGACTCAATTAATTTATTTCTCGGTTCTAACGGAGGAGGCAAATCGACAGTATTTGAAGTCCTGCATAGAATCCAGACATTTATCAGTGGTGACAGTAAAGTAGAAAGAATTTTCACATCTACAGACTGCACTCGCTGGCAAACATTACCCCTTCAACGTTTCGAGTTAGAAATCTTAGGTAATGGCGGTAGCTACAAATACGAATTAGGTATTTCTCACAATCAAGATAGATGCCATGTGGAGTATGAGATACTGTGGTTTAATAAGCAACCTTTACTGAAATTTGAGTTAGGTGAAGTTCAACTTTATAGAGACAATCATTCAGAGGGGCCGCAATACCCCTTTGACTTGTCACAGTCTATCATGCCTTCATTGATGCCAAAAAATGACAACACAAAACTAACTTGGTTTAGAGAAAGGATTAAACGATTTACGATTCTGCAAATCATTCCTTCCTTGATGGTTGATGAGACTAGTCAGGCAGAAATGGGTTTAGCTATTAATATGGAAAATTTTGTGTCTTGGTATCGTTACATCTCTGAAGATCAAGGCAAGATTGCTGAAATAGGTAATATTATAAGAGATTTACTAGATGGCTTTAATAGCTTTAGATTTGAGCGCGTCAGTGAAAAAAACTTAGTATTAAAGCTGCGTTTTACTACAGAAATAGAGAATAATAAAGCCATTGAATATCGCTTAGGGGAACTGTCAGATGGACAAAAAATGTTAATTGCTTTGTACGCATTAATTCATGGCATTAAATGTGAAGATTATACCTTGTGCATTGATGAACCAGAAAACTTCTTAGCCTTGCCAGAAATTCAACCATGGCTGATTCAACTTTACGATCTTTGTAGTGAGAACAAACTGCAAGCTTTACTGATTTCTCATCATCCTGAGTTAATTAACTATCTGTTAGCTTCACCAATTGGCTATTGGTTTGAACGTCAAAGTAATTCTCCTGTCAGAGTCAAACGAATTAGCAGTCAAGTTGCCGATAATTCTGGATTACCTATTTCTGAATTGATTGCACGAGGATGGTTGAATGAGTCAGCGTAGAGTTCAGATTGAGATCTTTAGCTTACGGCATGTGGCGGTGAGAGCAAATTGGAGTGAGAGGTCGGTCAACGAACGGCGATTGCAAATTCTCTCAAGCTGCCGTCAAACAAAAATTCCCAAACTCTATAATCTGGAAGGACTTCCCGATCGCAAGACTACAGCAGGTTTTGGCGAAAGGTGGAAACCTTATTGCAGTATTGCTTCGTGGTAAGCTGCTACGCATCTAAATTGGATATGATTCAGTTAGGAAAAAATCTGTCAAACCCTCCCCGTGTCTCCCCCTCTCCGCGTCTCCGCGTCTGTTTCAATAAGCAATTTAAAAGCGTGACAGCTTATTTGTGGCGTAGTACAGACTAGATGTGGTAAAAATAAAATGATAATCTGTCAAGTTTTGGAGATTAAGCATGTATAGCTATAGCGAGCGCTTGGATGAACTTGATAAAATTCTCAGTCGTTATCGGAAACAGGTATCAGGGAAAGAATTGGCTTTGACAACAACTCCCTCTGAAGAAAAGGAGCGAATTAAGTTGCAGATCTCAGATTTGAAAGCAGAGATGCAGCCATTCGAGCAAGAATACTGGGATATTATATCACAGCAGTCAAGCTATATGGAAATCTCAGAACAAGAGGCAGAAGTTATAGTTGCAGAAATTGTCAAAGACGTTGACAAAATTCAAGTAAACTCATCTACCTATTCTGATGAAGTTATTCAACTCTTAAGAGAAATCAGAGATAAAGTCAATCAATCAGATAAATCAGCAGCAGCAAAGCTCAAAGGAGTAATTTCTTCAATTCCCCCTTTTGTCGGAATTTCTTACGAAGCGGAGCTAGATACAGAAAACTTTTTGCGTAAGCATTTGCCAACCTTTACTAATTTTATTGAAGCAATGAAAAAAAAACGACTTTCTTAACTGATAACAAGCATGAAGTCACTAATTTAAGTACTACTTCTAGCTTGAATATGGAATTATTAAATAAATTTCAAGAATTTCTGGCAGATACCGGAATAAAATTTGCTCACAGAAATCGTGAATTTGTTTCTCTGAATGACTTATTTGTCTATCCAGATCTAAGAACTATAAGAGAATCACTAGAAGAACAATCATCAAATATCTCAGGTGAAAAACTATGGAAAAGTGAAAATAGGCTTATTATTTTTGGAGATGAACAGTCAGGGAAGACTTCTCTTGCAAAAAGATTATTCCTAGATGCCCTTTCCTATGGATTGACACCTCTATTTATTAAGGGTTCAAATATACAAAGTTCTAAGATTGAAGAACAAATTCCGAAGTTAGTTTCTGAGACATATACTTTTATATCTAAGGAAGAATTTATTCAAAGTTCCAATCTGGTTTGTATTGTAGATGATATATCAGCAAGCAAACTTAATAAAAAGGCAAGAAATAAGCTCATAGAAACTCTGAATTCAATTTTTGATCGCACTATTCTTATTGCAGAGAATTCCTTTAGATTTGTGATACCTGATTTGCCTGAACTTGATGATTATAAGAAATTTGAAATTCTACCTTTCGGTCATGTTCGTCGCAGTCAACTAATTGATAAATGGGTTGGACTAGAGTTAACGGAAGAAGTAGATGACCAGCAGATTTGGGCAGAAAAAGATGAACTTCGACTACATGTAGACTCTCTTGTACGCAAGGGCGTAGTTCCAGCAAAACCATTCTATATTTTGATGCTTCTTCAGTCTTTCGAGACAATGACTTCACAGAGACTTGAACTTACTGCTTATGGACACTGTTATCAATATTTGATCTATCAAGCCCTAGAAGGTGTTCGTGTAAAACAAACTGAAATTGAAACATATTTTAATGTTTTATCAGAACTTGGAGGAGCACTTTTAGAATCCTCTTCTGAGAGCCTTGATGAACCTAGTTTGACTGCATTTTTTAAAGAATACTCAAACAATTTTCTTCCAGTCGATCAAGAGAAAGTAATTAAGGATTTGCTAAATTCATTTATTCTGCAACGCAAAGAGACTAGTCTAAAGTTTAATTACCGTTATCTATTTTACTTCTTTGCTGCAAAAAAATTAGCAGATTCTCTTCACCGAGGAGAAGAAGCTAAAAAGAGAATACAAAATCTAGTAAATACAATTCATCTTGAGAAGGCATCAAACATTGTTCTATTTCTTACATATCATTCCAAAGATCCGTGGATTCTTGATGAGATTCTAGTTTCTGTTATGGATATATTTAATGACGAAAAAGAATTAACATTAGAAGCATCTTCCTTATCTTTTCTTCAAGATTTTATTAAAGAAATACCGGAAATTGTTTTAGAGAGTCGTGATGCAAACGAAGAACGCTTACAACAAGATAGACAGAAGGATATTCTTGAAGAGAGGAATGAAGCTAAAAATAGCAATTTAGATGAGAATGAAGATCCAGCAAACTTTATAGTGAAAGTTAACAAAGTATTCCGAGCTATTGAAGTTTGCGGACAAATTTTCAGAAATAGACTTGGTTCGATGGAACGAAGATCTCTAGAGTTAATTTATGAAGAATCACTTTCAGTATCACTAAGATTTCTTAGCGTTTTTATGAAATTTTCAGAATGCGTTCGAGAAGAATCAATTAGGAAAATAAAAAAATACATAAAGCAGAATGGAAAACTTTCTGACTCAAAAATTATTCGTAATATTGAGTCTTTTTACTTGGAAATTAATTACAGTGTTATTTTAGCAATGCTTTACAAAATTTCATTTTCCTTGGGTTCTGCCAAAGGTCGTGACATCTATATTAAAGTAACTGAAAGTAAAGATAAGCCTGCATTAAATCTGATTCAAGAAATCATTGAATTGCAATTTGAGAAAAAGTTAGACATTAATAAAATTCAAAAAATGCACATTGAATTTTCCAAAAATCCCATTTGTTGTCGTTTATTGAAACAGATTATTGTGCGCCATTGCTATATGCACGATATAGGATTTCAAGATCGTCAGAAACTGGCTGCTATGCTTAATATTCCAATTCAGGTGCAGCGTTCACTTATAATGGCATCAAAAGAAACCAAATTATAATTTGTAGCTGAGTTTAATAATCCTATCCCTTTTATTTTATATCTAAGCTCGAATAACAGTAATACAACGTTGATTTTGAGTAACAACAATTTCCGTTGACAAACGTTGTTCAATCGGTAGGGCATTTTTCCGTCTGTCAAACACAAATAACCAGCCTTCATTCAATCCTAAACGGGCTAAATAGGATTCTAGTTGTTCGATTCCTTCAGTTTGGGGGTCGCGTTTTTTGTCGCGCCATACTTTTAATTCGATTCCTAATGTAACGCTTCGATATCTCAAACATAAATCCATTCTGTCACTGCCAATTGCATATTCGCGTTCCAGCATACCACCACCGTTGACGACGCGATGTAAGAAAGCCATTAATACTATATGGGGCGCGATTTCATGGTACACAGCACTACCAAGTAATGGTTCTCCATGCTGTCGCCAAAACTTTATAAATGCTGCCAATAAAGCATCTGTATTTAATTCTCCTAACTGATTTAACCAAGTCGGACTAATGTGGGGTAAACTGTCTTGAGTGCCCTGGACTAAAACACGGGGAATGACTTCTCGATAAATCGGGTTAGCAATTACAAGTCCCCCCGCAGGATCCCGTCGTAATAAGCCTAAATCGATTAAATATTGGCGGTTATCTGGTTCGGTATCGCCCAATGCTTGTCCTGCTAACATCGGTTCGATAATGTCTTTAACTCGTTTTTCTCGAAGTTTTTCTGCCAGGGAATCGAGATGGGTATCTTGACGGGCAATTAATAGTTCTTTAGCTTGTAAAATATGTTCTTTCGTAATGGCAATATGGCGATCCTTGACCATTTTTTCCACAATTTCTTTGGCAATAGCATTTACCAACCAAGGTTGTCCCTGAGTTAAATCAAATGCTGTCGCTGTTGCTTCATGGGTGAAAATTTGTCCGGTTTCCTCAGTATGTTGCTGATATAATTCTTCCACTTCTGATGCGTTGAAATTTCTCAGAGTGATGGAACTGACTTTAATATTAAAAGGACTGGCTGTATTTAATCTGTCGCTACCACCGGATGCAACTTTATAATCGCGAACATCTCGTAAACCGATTAATCCTACCGAAGAAGGAAAGTTTTCTGGACGGTTGGGATAACCGTCGCGTAATTGTCGCAAGACGGAAATTAGGGTTTCATTTTGTAGGGAATCAATTTCATCAATAAATATTACCAAATGTCGCGGTGAAGCCTTTGCCCAAGCTTGTAAATTAGCCCTAATTCTCTGCCCCGCTTCCCCATAAACCCAAGCAATTGGTTGTAAATTATCCGGTAAGCGGATGGCAATTGTATCGCGCCAAGTCCCCAGAATTGCTAATTCTGCTGCACTAGGATCGCAATTGAAGGCACTTCCCACTTCCACTGATACCATCACTGCTGCATAAAGTCCAGTTGCGGTAAGTTGTTGCGCCAGGGCTAGCATTGCAGTGGTTTTACCTGTTTGCCGAGGTGCATGAAGGACAAAATAGCTTTCTTGTTGAATGAGGGTTTCCAAGTCAGGTAGCCGACTTGTGGGTGGTAGCATGTAGTGTTTATCTGGTTTACAGGGACCAGCGGTGTTAAACCAGCGAGACATGGGCTGTTGGCGATAGCGGACACTTTAAGTTTAAAAGATTTTGGGTAGGGATTGCGATCGCTGTAATCGATCCGACATGATATCAATCATTATGTGCATGTTCAAACTCATAAACATAAAACAATCGACTGAATTTCTTTAGCAAATATCCAACTACGGCAAATAGAATTCCACTCCCAAGTGCCAACCAAAATCCAGTAGGAGGAACAACATTTAAAAAAGATGTGGCTGTTTCTTCTATCGGCATTCCCACCACCTTTATCGCCACAAATCGGGCATCCACCATCACACCTAAACCCAAACACACCACAGCTACCACATAAGCCAAGACAGAAAGACGGTTAATATTTTGTAGGGCATTCCGACAAACCTGACAATCTCTAGTATGGGTTGTCCAGACATCAAATAACTTTTGCTTGTCTCTTTCTGCTGATGGAAGTGCTAAATTACATTCTGATGCCCAAGGAATACCGCCCCCGGCTCTTTTTTCTAGCCACTGACGAAATGCGATTGTCATCTTGTCTTGCGGATTAGGTGTATAGACGGCATCTAGCCATCTCTTTTTACCCCGTTTAGCGATAAATTTCTCCTGATAATGGAGAAATACCGCATCCTGATGGAGGAAAAGGGAAGCTAATACATGATTTAACCAAATAGGCATCGGTAGCCCAAAAAATCCCAAACCTTGCGGCATTTTTCCCGCTTCATTTTTGACAAATACCTGACAGCCAATATGACGACACCATCCGGGACGAGTTGGGGTAGCATATAAAGCTAAAATTAGCTTCCCCCCATCTTTAAAGCATGAGACAATTCTCATGTGACAAGGCGGTTGAAAATCGTGAACTGCTTGAGTAATATTGGGAGCTGTAGGTGTTATAGCAAAAGAAAATCCTTCTTGGGTAGACATTTCCCTTTGGCGTGGCATATCGTAATACTTGGCATCCTGATATCGACTCCCAACAATCCCGTGATGAGAGACAGGGACATGGGCAGGATCAGCTACATTTTCCATGAAAAAGTCCCATCCATAAGGAAGATCCCGGATATTCCAAGACTGCTTTACTACCCTGTCGGAATTTTCTTCAACCTCTGGAATAATGCGCGGTGTCTTTAATTTACTTTCAATCTCTGCTTCTACACCTGACTCAGCCCATACCCATAAAATTCCGTGACATTCCTGTGTCGGATAGGCAACTGCACAGGATTTTTTGTTGGAACAGTTTTTCGCCTCAGTTTCCTTATCTTTAGATTGGGGAATCCTGACACAATTCCCTTCACCATCAAAACGCCAAGCGTGGTAAGCACATAAAAGAGTACCATCAGATTCAACCCTACCTTCAGAAAGTGGGGCTAGTCGATGGGGACAAAAATCTTCAAAACAACGCCATTGACGAGAACCATCCCGCCATAAGACAATATCTTTTCCTAGCAACTCCATTGCATGGGGACGAGATGAATCTAAGAAGTCTACAACAGCGATGGGATACCATTGCTTCGTCCATTGGAAGGTTTCTTCCTCTTTGTATTGTTCAAGACTGTCACCGATATCCTCTTGCAGATTAATCTGGGTAGTCACAGGTACTCCTTTGTCCTTGTTCCTGGGATGAGTTTGCTTAATAAATTTTATTGTAGACGTTTTTACAGGTAAGGTTAGGATGAAGGAGCTGATGAGGTGACAATAAAGCTAAAGCTTGATTAACAGTACTATGGCTCAACCGGAACTTTATCAAAACCTTGCCAATCGGATCAAAGCCATCATTGGGATACTAGAATTAGACAAAACATCCCCAATATATCGGGATGCTCTTGCCATCTGCGATTATCTAGAAAATCCCATTTTCCGGATTGCCGTATTTGGTCCTTTTAATTACGGCAAATCCACCCTACTCAATGCCATTCTAGGGAAACGTACCCTCCCTATCGATTTAATCCCTACCACAGGGGCAGCTATTCATGTGAGATATGGCAGGGAACTCCAAACTCGCATTACCTTAACTAATAACAGAGAAATTACTGAAAACGGTACTGATATACTCAAACAATTCGCCATCCTAGATGACAATCGAAGAATGCGAGATGATGTGGCAAAAGTCGAAGTTTTCTGTCCCCATCCTTTCCTCCAAACAGGTGTAGAATTACTCGATTTACCGGGAACCGATGACAGAGAAGCACAAGAAGTTTTAGTACGCGAACAATTACTCACAGCAGACTTAGTAATTCAAGTTCTAGATGCCAGAAAACTCATGACATTAGGAGAGCGAGAACATTTGAGAGATTGGTTAATGGATAGAGGGATTAAAACTGTTGTATTTGTCGCTAATTTTCTGAATTTATTAGAACCAGATGAGCAAAAACAAGTCTACAATCGCTTACTATTTGTCGCCGAAAGTTTTCGTTCCGAATTACCTAATAATATCAGTAATTTATATCGAGTTGATGCCTTACCTGCCTTAAGAGCAAGACTCAAAGGTGATACCGCAGCCGCCCAAACTACTGGATTGGGTATCTTTGAATCAGCACTCCAAAGTATTGTTGCCGCCAAACAGGAAAAGACTGCTATTCAGTTTCCCCGTGTAGAAGGGATCGCAATTTCCATCAA
Organism: Cyanobacteria bacterium UBA11153; assembly: GCA_003511885.1. GTDB lineage: Bacteria > Cyanobacteriota > Cyanobacteriia > Cyanobacteriales > Coleofasciculaceae > Limnofasciculus. Next base: position 2,420 of record DOIX01000394.1, on the reverse strand, counting down.
ACAAGCTGGAGAAACTAAAGCCCAAGCCATATCTGCTGAAATAGTCGCCGCCGAAGCAAAACATAAAGCCAAACTAGAGATAAAACAAAAAGCACAGAAATTGATTCAAAAAGGCTTCTCTGCTAGTGTTTCTGATTTCCAAAGTTGGCTATATTTACCAAAACTAATCGAGCGATATCAATTGGAATTAGCTTCAGCCTTACAAGATGGTACTTTTACTAATTGGGAAGAAGGAATCTTCAAAATTAAAACTAGGGAATATCAAGAAGATATTGTCAAATGGGTAAATCAAGCCAGTGAATTTTTCGATTACCATCAACCTCCCAATTTAACAATTCTTTTTCCCAATCCGCCAGAAATTATTCTCCCCGCACCTCCACCACAACCTACCACTACCAAAGCTTCAAGTAATGTCACACCTGTAGCCATAGCCACAGGATTAGGATGGATGTTTGGAGGACCAGTTGGTGCAGCAGTTGTCGGCGGTGCAACCTATTTATTTAGCAAAAATCCATCCGAATCTAAGCCAGAAGAATCATCTATTTCTTATTTAGATTTAGTTGTCAAATCTTACAGAGAAGCCGCCGAAATTTACCTAACTCATTTTAGTACCGAAGCCTTTGCTACCTTAGAGCAATATGAGAAGATAGCAGGGAAAATTATTAATTCTCATTTAACGGAAGAAGCAGTACAAATGACAACTCAACATCATCAGTTACAGTTATTACAAACCTTATTGGATAACTTAAATCAAAACTTAGATGCTGTTAATATAGCGAGGGACTAGGGGCTAGGGAAGAAAGCTGTAAAATCAAGGATTTGAGGAATTTAGAATGTCTTAACAGAGTATAGCCAGTAGGGTGCGTTACCTTTCGGATAACGCACCATCCGCATTATAAATCCTATTCCATCTTATAGCAGTACAAATATAGATTAGGACATTCTATTTGGGCTTATTCCCCCCTTATTAAGGGGGGCAAGGGGGGATCAAAACGTCCTAATCTCAACCCGTAGTGCTATAATTTTGACTTTGGACTTTATCTCTAACTTTTTCTTAACCAGGCAACAATTTCCTCCGGAAATGGAGTACGGGTTCGAGTTATGGGATTAATACAAACATGTCGAGTCAAAGCTTTCGCTAATTTCACTTGAGATGATGAATCTGCCACAATTTCATAAGAAATTTCAAACTTAGTATCGCCCAATTCTTGAGGTGTCAAATGAATCAACAACTTATCGCCGCAAAACATAGGAGCGAAAAAATCTACCGACGTATGAATGATGGGAATTGCCGTGCCTGAGTGACTAAAAAATGTTTTCAAGTTGATACCAGCTATAGCCAAAGATTCTTCATAAGCTTCGTGGCAGATTGATAAAACATTAGCAAAATAGACAACACCAGCGGCATCCGTATCTTGAAAGCGAATTGTGCGGTTATAGGTAAATGGCATGAGAAGTATAGCAGTTGACAGTTGACAATTGACAATTGACAATTGACAATTGACAGTTATTTAATCGGAATTTACCCCCTTCAGGGGAGGGGTGATATCATCTCCGGTAGCATATACAGGACCCACGCAAACCATCTATATGTAGGGTGCGTTATGCGTAAGCTAACGCACCATCCACTATTGGTAGCGTGACTGCGGAAGTCCTAATATAAACAGGTTGGTAGTAAGCACTTTAGTGCCTGAAAGTACAAGCTTTTAAGGTACTAAAGTGCCTACTACAAACAAGAAAAATATAACCAGACTTGATATGCAAATGTCAACTCAAACCCCCTACCGCCAATCCCCCTGCACTGTAAATGCAGCCCAATAATAAGGAGATTTCCATTGTCCAGAATTCCACATCTCCAACTGTGCCTCTCTCAAAGCATTAACCGGATTTTGCCCCCCTTGCAGCATTTTCTGATAAAACTTAGCCATCAATTCCGAAGTAGCAACATCATTAACACTCCACAAACTAACTACAACTCGCTTCGCACCAGCATACATAAAGCCTCTTGTCAATCCCACAATTCCTTCCCCTTTCACATTTTCACCTAATCCCGTTTGACAGGCACTTAATACTACTAATTCCGCTGGTAAATTGAGGTTAAAAATATCGTGGAGACGTAAAAAGCCATCTTGGGCTTCTCCTTTTTCATTAAATAGGGATAAAACTATCCCAGATAATTCCGGATTAACGGAATCGAGAAAGCCGTGAGTGGCAAAATGCACGATTTGATATTGAGCTAAATTAGGATTAGTAGCATTAGCACGAGAAGCCTTAAAATCTAAAGCTTGAAACTCTTGGTTTCCCGGTACTAAAGCACTAATTTTATCAGCTTCAGTGCGGGTAAATTCGAGACGGCTAAATATTGCCGCATTTTCCCCAATTCCTAAATTTCTAGCGGCGCGATTGAGGGCTGTATTGTC
>DOIX01000170.1 GCA_003511885.1 Cyanobacteria bacterium UBA11153 | reverse complement strand
ACAGGGTTATTTTAATCTTATCGTAAGGGGCAGGGTGAAGCATTCGGACATAAATATTATTGGTTTTCTTGTTATCATATCGCCCGAATGCTTCACCCCTACAGTATTGGTGGGTGATTGATTCGTTATTTGCGGGCGATTGGTGGGTGGTGGGTTGGTTGATTGGTGCGCGATCGCATTATCTATATATTACAATCAATGTTGTAGGGGCGTTAGCGAAGCGTGGTGCTAGCCTAGCATTCCGGCGATAACCTTTGGATTTCACCCGAATATTTATATCGGAATGCTTCGCCCTGGCCGGCGATAACCTTAGCTAAAAAACCAGGCCAATAACCAATAACCAACAACAAACAACTAATCACTTTGCTCCCCAAAAACCATTTGAAGAATCATCGGCTTACCGCCATCGCGATGATACTTATCCGCCCAATCGCGCATTAATTGATCGAGTTCCGCCATCGCTTGGTCAATATTTTCTGGTGGAATATCTAGTTCTTCTAATACCCTCATCGCATTAGGCTTCCGTTCCGCCCAATCTCTCATTAGGCGGAAGAATTGTGCCGTATCTTCCACTACTGTATAAGTTCGTTCTTTGCCATCTACTGGTGAATAAGATGCACGAGTCAAGGCATAGAAAGGTAAACCCCAAGGACTATCAATCCTGGTTACAGTTCCAGAATAAATTAAGCGACGTTTAATATGTTCTGCCATAGCCTCGCTTAATGGCAAACCACGATCCGCAGGAAAATCTTCCTGAGAACGACTGTGCAAAAATTCAATTAATTCCAAAAATTGGAGGGAATTAACTACTTGAGCATCAGGAAGATTCGGCGGTAATTTTTCCTCAATATGACGCTTCTCTTCCAAAGACAAGCTAGTACCGGAAATACGAGATCTTCCTGGATACCAAGGATATTGCTCCATCCAGATATATGGAAATTGAATCAGATAACGAGGCTCTTGAGAACCCAGCATCTTCAACAATTTCCCTTGGGTAAGGGCTAGTTTGACTTCCTCGACAATGACCTTAACTCGTTTTGGTTCAATATGGTGTAAATGTCCGGTCATCCGGATATTTTCATTTTGTTCCAGATAGGTCATGTATATGGCACACTTAGCAGCAGTTGCCGCAGCGTCAAGGAAAGCCCCATGTCGGTGTCCGCTGGTTCTCATGGCACTGAAAGCCAGGTACAGCATTATCTGATCCATGGCACTGGGGCTAAGGCTTTTGATCAGATCCAGTTGGTTAATCATGTTCGGGGGCAGTTAAATTGCATGAGTACAAAATTTTATTCACCAGAGCTTATGTGAAAAGCTATTCTGACATTGAACTTAAGACAACAATCCTTCAGGTCGATGGTTGGTTCCTCACTTCATCAGAATACCTCCGTCGCTGGAAACTCCGTGTATGCGAGACCGGAGAGGAAAGCGCGGCAGCGAATTTATTCGCCTCCAGTCTTTAAAATCCATAACCATAGCCATCCTTTTGATGAATTTGTTGGCAGTATTTGTAGCTGATTCCTTGAATCAGTCCGCTTGTCGTTGAGATATTGAAACTACCAGTGGATCGTAGAGCGATTCTTCCTGTATAAGCTCCAATCTTTTTCCCAGAAGTAACAATCGCTTTCACGATATCACCAGTCTGAAAACCTTTGACAAACTTAAATTGAGGAACATAACGTGAAGGGAATCCAAACTTATCAGTACGGCACATTTGCCTTGAGCCATGTCCAGTCGCTTTGATTAACAACGGTTGATTAGCTAGTACCAAAAGCTCTGGGGTATCGCCTACACAAGCGGCATCAAAGAAATGAGTTTTGGGTAGTTGCAGGTGAGTTCTGTTAAATTTGGTTAAACCTCCTGAGCCTGTCGCAACTTCTAACCCTGTCTTCTTTAATCGATTAAATAATGCCCAACGAGTTGAATTAACTGCTGCTGTATCTTTTAGCGGTCTTTTAGCTTGGGCTAAAACCTTTTTCAAGATCTCCGGCTTTTTCTGAAGAAATTCTTCAATGTTTTTTGTTCCTTTCTTGATGTTGCACGGCTCACAAGCTAGACACAGGTTAGAAATTCGGTTTGTACCGCCTTTGGCTTTAGGGTGGATATGCTCAATCTGTAATGGAATATTCTCAATACCACAGTAAGCGCATTTTCTTTCCCATTTGTTGAGTAGGTATTCACGAACCTCGTAGCCTGCTAATTCATCCTGTTGGTATTCAATTCCTGATATTTCCGGGTTCTCTAGTTGCTGTAAATCAAACCTGACTAACTCTTGATCAACAGCGTTAATCGGTGCATATCTAGTTAGCTTTTTAATCCAGGTTAGTATTGTTTCAACCCGGTGTTGAAGACTTGGCGCTAACCAACTACTAGAACGGGTACGATTCAGAAATCTTGCCTGACGATAACGAGTATGTCGATTTCTACGGTTGCGTCGTATTGAACGCCTTGATTCTAAAGCGGCTTTAATTGTTTGACCACGATGAGTCAGTTCGGCTACCCAGAGGAGACTTGAGCCAGAAAGTATGGCTAGTCCTGTAATTTTAGAACCAGGATCAATCTTGAGCGTTAACGGTTCCGGTGTATCAACTACCTCTTTATTCAGAATGATTGTGAACGGATATAATCTGAAAACTTTAGCCTTGCCAGCATTTATTAACTTACGTGCTATTGATGGCTTGCAAGGTGTTAAAGGTTTCCGATTAGTATCAAGAACAAATGCGTAATTTGGTTGTTTAGACATTGTTGTGTCTCTTCTTTTCAGTAACGTTAGCTTCGCCAATGTTATCGGTCGGTACTATCCAAAAAGCACTGTTTCAGTGACCTTAAAACTGTTTAACTTTTCGGTTCTAGAGCAGTGGACTAGCTACGCATCCACTGGTAGGTTCTTTAACGCTTGCCGATAACGTAGTCAGTTAAGACTTAGGCTGGTAAGCACGGCTTTAACCAATTTCTTGGCTAAAGACCCATGTCTTTAGACCGGGGTTGCTTACTTACTGTAACCGGATATACCAGCGAGGATAGGATGGTCAAAGATCCCTCGGTTGCCTCCTTAACCTGAGAAATGATTGTTGCGATCGATTGCGAACCAGCATTGACACTCCTAATCCAGCCTTTCGGTGAAAAGCTACCCCCCAAGAGGGAAGCGCACAGTTAAAGGAAAGAACCATTGTATATCACTTATTCGATTTCGATAGGGTTTTCCGTTTCTGTTGAGATGCACGCCTTGCTCAATCTTGAGGCTCAATCCTACTCCCGCCAATGGTGTCTCTTCAGTGTGCAATAACTTTGCCAAGGGACTTCTTCTGGGCAAACTCGCTCTTTTAGATCCTTGGTGAGTACTCAGGCGGTACTCTTGAATTGACGTACTCCCCTGTCTAAAGACGAGGGGATTCTTAAAAAGTTGTTACGAGGCAGTCTATTGAACTTCCTCTCCACTTTTCTTCCTGTCTCTTTGGCTCTTAACTGGATGCCTTCCTCATGTCTTAACACCCTCGCCAGAACGCCTCCTCCACAGGCAACTTTTTTATCCTCCAGGATGCGTCCCACCCCAGAGCTACTTTGAATGCGAACCTTTCGGCTACGTTTCTGTCCACCCTGCGGGAAGCAAGCTAGGTCGTCCTGTTATGGATATCCTGCATGGGTCGTCACCCCAACACTCAATTTCCTCCAGTATACCATACAAGGAGTGTTGCACCCAGTCTAGAAACGAAAGGATTTTTCTGAAAGAGGGAACTCCTCCACCACAAGTTTTAGGAGGAGAAGTTGTACCAGGTAATATTAAATTAGATCGTAACTCCGGACTGGCTTATGCCCAAGAGAATTCCCGCCGTCCACTGCCACGATGGGCAATGGGGGAATTTAAAATTTTCTGGGCTTGGAAGAAATCCCGGCGTGATTCGCCACTAGCTGGAGACTTGGGAGCTGATTGTCCTGTTTTCACCGATGATAAGATTTCACTGGAAGTCACAGATTTCAATAAGGTAGATGAAGAGTTTGCGACAATCTGTGAATTGAAGCAAAGGGAGATTGTTAGGAAGCTTACAACAAGAATAGAGGTGTAAATGCGCATAGCAGACGTTCCGTGTCAGGGTTTCTACTTCCTGATACGGACTTTCTATGAGAGCTTCAGGAAAAACTTTTACAGGAGTTTATAGTTTCGATGAAGATTGATGATAAACTGATAATCTTTGCTTCAAGTGTTGTTAGTTGTTGGTTCTTGGCTTTTGGTTGTTCGTTGTCCCTTCTGCCTTGTCCCTTGCGCAGGCCAATAACCAGTAACCTATCACCCACAATCAATAACCAATAACTAATCATGTCTTCATCTACCAAGCCACCCTACTTAAGAGATTTTGCTCAGTGCAAGCAACATGTAGCCACCATTTTCCAGAATCAGGGGTGGGAAGTTGAAACCCCTGACTCGGAACAACCGGATTACGATTTAATTGTCCGGAAAGGAAACCAAGTGGGGATTGTTCATGTTAAATGGTTGATTAGTCCGGTGCAAAAGCCCCAAATTCTCAGGTTTTTGGGTTTTTTGGAGTCGGAGGGGGGTAAGGAGTTTAATTGTGGTTTTTTTGTGACGACAAAAGGATATAGTGCCCCTGCTCGTGCCTTGATTACTTCTTGGGGGATGGAGGCGAAAATTCAGTGTGGTATTACTGCTGATGACCAAATTATTTGGGTGCATGATGAGGAGTTACCTCCTCCAAATCCGCCGAAGCCAGGGAAAATTTATATTGGGGTTTTTACTTGTAAAGGTGGTGTGGGGAAAACGACTGTTTCGGCTCATTTGGCTGGCTCTTTTGCTTTGGCAGGATTTAATGTGGCATTGGTGGATTTGGATCCGGAGCAAAATCTCCAGAAGCTATTAGGTGATGGGGTTGATGTGCCTAAGTCAAAGGGATTGGGTGCTAGTACTTATGTGGCGGTTTATGATTGGCGAGAGTGGCACGAGGATGCGGCTCGCGATTGTAAAATTGTGATTTGTGATTGTTCGCCTGCTTTGGAGAGGAATCCGAAGGATTTGATTAGTAAATTTGATTATTGTCTGATTCCGACAACTTTAAATCCTTTGGGTATTAATAAACACGGTCAAGTGATTAAGGATACGGTTAAGGAAATTCGGGCAATTAATCAGCAGGCTCATTTATTTGTGATGGTGAATAATTTTAAAAATCCGGGTTCTCAGCGACGCTTAAATCTTTTGCGAGACTGCTTTATGAGGACTTACGAAGAAATTAAACATACAGATGGTAAATTTCACTGTATCGATCCGACAGAAGTCTGTATTCGTTCTAGCGATCAACTCTATTATTGGGGGATACATTTACTGGAACATCCGGAGGAAGCTAGGAGTGAATTAGCGTTTAAGTTGGTGGGCGGAATTTGTCATCCTCGCGAGGATTTTATCAGTTTGGCTGATTATATTGAACGGGAAGCGGGTGGAGGAATTCTGAGAACTTAATATTAAGTATGGAGTTGCTGTCAGCTAAAATTGTCGGTTGGGTAGAATTAATAACTTCCATGGTTGACAATAATTTGCCAAACCTAACCCCCCAGCCCCCTTCCCTTATAGGGAAGGGGTAGACTGAAATATCAAGATATTAGCATGGCTAATTAAATTCAAAGTAAAAACAACAGGGAGTAATATGAAAGCACAAGTATTTCGAGGTGTAAATCAGTTAAGTTACGAAGATGTACCGCTACCAGAAATCGAAGGTGATGAGGTGTTGGTACAAGTACAAGTGGTGGGATTGTGTCAGTCAGATATCAAAAAAATTCTCTATCCTTTATATCAACCTCCTCGGATTTATGGACATGAAACTGCTGGAGAGATTGCGGCAATAGGTAATAATGTCAAGGGCTGGGCAGTGGGACAAAGAGTTGTCGTTATGCACCACATTCCTTGTATGCGGTGTGGCTATTGTATGAATGATAATTTTTCCATGTGCGAAACTTATAAAAATATTACGACAACGGCAGGATTTGTTCCTAGTGGTGGTGGTTTTGCTGAGTATGTGAAAGTGCCAGGGCATATTGTCCAAAATGGGGGACTGATTCCTATTCCAGATAACATTAGTTTTGAGGAAGCAAGTTTTGTTGAACCTACTAATTGCTGTCTGAAAGCGGTGAAAAAAGCTGAAGTTGCACCAGGGCAAACTGTTTTAGTGACTGGGGCAGGACCAATTGGCTTAATGTTTATTATGCTGGTAAACTATTTTGGGGGAGTTGCGATCGCAACTGATTTACTCCCTTCTCGGATTGATAAGGCTAAGGCTGTGGGGGCTAAGGCGGCTTTCGATCCTCGGGATCCAGATTTACAAGCTAAAATTCTCTCTCTCACCGATGGGATGGGCGTGGATACGACTTTATTAGCTGTCCCCAGCGATAAGGCATTTTTCCAAGCTCTGGATTGTACCCGCAAAGGTGGTAAGATTGTATTTTTTGCGGAGTTTCCCGATGAGGTGGAAATTCCGATTAATCCAAATATTCTCTATCGCAAGGAAATCGATTTGATGGGAAGTTATAGTTCTTCCTATCGGCTCCAATCTCTCTCCGCTGATATTGTTTTCAACCGTCGCATTGATATCAAGGCTTTAATTAGCGATCGCTATCCTCTATCTGATTTAGCTGCGGCTGTAGAAAGGGCAGTGTCTCCAACTCCCGATACTTATAAGATTTTGATTTATCCCTAGATATCAGATTGGCTAGCGGCGGGGCAGATTAGTCTGTAGCCTGTGACTGCACCATCTGGGTTGGGATGCCTTTGGCGGACTTTGGCGATCGCAAAGCACTACTGCTCTTGAGATCGCCTAAAATAAAAGAACTATAGCAACCGCCAGGACAGTTAGGACATTCTCAATTCCTCAAACCCTTGATTTTACAGTTTTCTTCCTGAGCCAATAGCCCCTAGCC
>DOIX01000071.1:7120-8524 GCA_003511885.1 Cyanobacteria bacterium UBA11153 | reverse complement strand
GAAATTGGATCTTTGGATCTGGACAAAACATATTCGGCGAGAACTGATATTAGCAAGAAATTGTTAAAGGATTTAGCTGAGGCGGCTGATAGTTGGGGTATCAAGGTTGTCCGCGTGGAAATACAAGAGATTACTTTGCCGAAGACGGTGATAGAATCTTTGGAAAAAGAAAGGGAAGCCGAAAGTGAGAAAAAAGCGGCAATTGCTAAGGCAGAAGGCGAGAAAAAAGCTTCAATTGCTCGTGCTGAAGGTACGGTGGAGTCTCTATCGATGATTTCCAAAGCTTTGCAGGATCAGTCAAATAGTCAGCAAGTTTTGCAATATCTTATCGCTCAACAATATGTGGATGCTAATCAAAAATTGGGTGCAAGTCCTAATTCTAAGGTTGTCTTTATGGATCCTAAAGCATTGACAGAAGCGATGACAGATTTATTGGGAGATGGCGAAACTGCTATTGGCAGTCGTCGGCACAATGGCTCAAACCCTATAAATGATAATTAATAGGTTTGAGATGGGGCGCTTAATCCCCTGGTTGGGGATTAAGTGGAGGGAATGCTCCGCCATAAGGTATCGGCAACTCGCGAGACATCTGCCATTTCTAAAACGTCATGGATGCGCAGGATGTCTGCCCCTGATGCGATGGCACTACAGCAAGCTGCGGCTGTGCCCCACACTCTACTTTTGGGATTGGGTTGGTTGAGAATATTACCGATGAAGCTTTTGCGAGATACTCCAATTAAAATTGGTAAGTCTAAATTGTGAAACCTGGGTAATTCTTGGAGGATTTCTATGTTTTGCTGGCAGGTTTTGGCAAAACCAATGCCGGGATCGATAATTAAGCGGGATCGCAAAATTCCGGCAGCAAGAGCAGCATCAATTTGTGTCTGGAAAAATTGGTAGATTTCCCCGATTAAGTCTTGATAATCTGTTAATTTTTGCATGGTTTGAGGCGTACCCCGGATGTGCATTAAAATTATTGGTACTCCCAATTTGGCAACAACGGGGAACATATCTGGATCGAAAGTACCACCAGAAATATCATTTACTATATCGGCACCTGCTGCGATGGCTTTCTGGGCGACACTAGCTCTAGTGGTATCGATGGAAATAGGTGTGGATAAGATGGAACGGATGGCAGCTATAATGGGAAGAGTGCGATCGCATTCTTCTGTCTCGGATATTTCCTCTGCACCAGGTCGAGTGGATTGACCGCCAATATCGATTATATCAGCACCAGCCTCTACCAGATGTTGAGCTTGGGCTAAAGCTGCTTCTAAGTTATTAAATTCACCGCCATCGCTAAAGCTATCAGGGGTTACATTTAAGATCCCCATGAGATAGGTTTTTTCTCCCCAGGCAAAATTGCGATCGCGGATTGTTACTGGTTGTTTGTTTTTTGTCATT
>DOIX01000071.1:0-6778 GCA_003511885.1 Cyanobacteria bacterium UBA11153 | reverse complement strand
ATCTATATTTTAAATGGCTATCAGCTTAACAAATAACCAATGAAAAATAACCACTTACCAACAACCAATAACAAATAAGCAACAACAAATAACCAATAACAAATAACCAACAACTATTGATAATTAACAATTCGGGCAAAGCTATCTGCTTCGAGACTAGCACCACCTACAAGTGCCCCATCAATTTCTGGTTGTGCCATAATTTCATCAATATTATTGGGTTTGACGGAACCACCATATTGAATAGGCACATCAGTTACTTTAAGTTGGCTGCGAATTAAACCAATTACTCGATTAGCTTCAGTTGATTCGCAAGTGTCACCAGTGCCAATTGCCCAAATGGGTTCATAGGCTATAACTAAATTATTCTGATCCACTTCTACCAAATCTTTGGCTAGCTGATTGCTAATAATTGATTCCGTTTCGCCCGCATCCCGTTGTTTTTTGGTTTCCCCCACACAAAGGATGGGGATTAAACCGTGACGTTGGGCAGCTTTGAGGCGCTGATTCACCGTTTCATCAGTTTCACCAAAGTATTGACGGCGTTCGCTATGACCGATAATGACATAACGGATGCCTAATTCCGTCAGCATCCCACCAGAGATTTCACCCGTGTAGGCTCCATTATCCTCCCAGTGGACATTCTGAGCGCCGACTTGTACCCGACTCCCGTGCAAACTTCCAGACATGACGCTTAAGTCTGTAAAGGGTACGCACAAAACGACTTCCCGATTTCCTGGAGTTTTCTCCAGGAGGGGCATAAATCCTTGTAAAAACTCAGACGATTCTTTCTGAGTTTTGTACATTTTCCAGTTTCCGGCAATAACTATTTTCCGCACAGCTTAACGAAACCATCTCCAATCCTTTACGCATCCTTTAGTTTAAGGCTTTAGGGATTCATTGCGGAAGTCTGGCGCGATATCTGATTGGGTGCGGGGGGAAGAGAGTTTGAGCGCGGATTGCCACTTGGAAGAATGTACTTCACAGCCAAATTTGGCGTTAGCCAAACTTAACCTGAATTTTGCCTGCACTTCACCGAGTCGCACACTGCTATAAGTTTTGAGTTGAAATTCTCCTTCCCCCTTATCCCCCTTGTCTCCCCTGCCCCCCCTGCCCCTAGTGGCTGATTCTGGGGTGGATCCGTTATCTTTAGGAATAGAATCCAAAATCTAAAATTATTCTTTGGGCTGTAAGGATCGCTTATTTTTTGTCAACCCCTGCATAATTTTCTTAATTTGTCAACCTTAAAGCAATAAGACAATGATCGTAATCGATGACATCATTAGCGCCCTCATTAGCGTGCCACTTAATGAAGTAAAGAGTAAAATAGAGCGAAATGAAAGAATTATTAAATTTCTTAAAGATTTTAAGTTAGATCCAGATCATCCCCGTTCTGATTTTAGTGTGGTTTACGCTTATGCGTTGGTTGAGTATGGTGTTGGTAAACCTAAACCTATTCTAGAGCTTTTACGGCAAGAAGAGATTAAACAAGCTTTTCGCAAAGCTTTTGAAAGGAATAATCCAGGTATTCTTTTAACTGAGAGTGAAGGATTTCTGGAAAGCTATCCTTTAGCCGATGAAATTCGCAAGTTGGGAATTAATCCCCGTCGCGAGTTAGCCGAATTCGCGGCAATTTTTATTGAAGTGACAAGGAGATCCCTTACACCTGCGGAAGTTCTGACTAATCAGAAAATTGATTCTTTACATAAACGGATTAAAACACTTCAAGAACAATTAGCCCAAATACCCACATTAGAGGGAATTCGGACAGAAATAGCTCAGTTAGTTGGGGAAAGTTTTTTGGCACTCCCTGGGGCTGAATCTTCTAGATCAAAGCAATGCAAGGCGTTTGAATTATCCCAGCAGATGCGAGGTTGGTTTGAAGCCTTGGGTTATCGATTTGAAACCTATGAAATATGGGCGGCAGAATATTTTGAATGGATTATTAATATTCCAGCTAGGCGGGGATATGACCGAATTTTAGTCCGTGGAATGGCTGGTGAGGTGGGATTAAAGGATGTGGCAACTTTACGGGAATTGGTGGAGGAAAAACGGACTGATGAAGGCTGGTTAGTTAGTAATCGTCGCATCAGTAGGGCGGCGCGGGATGAGGTGGAGAAGCGGGAAAATAAGGAACTTTTTTGCTATACTTTTGATGAATTACTGGATCAAAATGCTGATTTTAGCGATTATCTGGATGAGTTAGATGCGGAGGTAAAACGCCGGGGTATCGATAAAAAATATATCCCTATAGCTTGCACGAAAGAAGAAATTGAGCCTGGGAGTAAGCGCCGGATTGCTGTGAGTCGCTACGATGAGCGAGATGGCTGGATTGATGGGTATATTGACCTCTGGTTAGGAGATCCTGTAAAAGAACATATCTCAATTTTGGGAGAGTTTGGGACTGGTAAAACTTGGTTTGCTTTACACTATGCTTGGACGGCATTGCAACAGTATCGGGATGCTAAGAAACGTGGGGTGGAACGTCCGCGTTTGCCTTTAGTAATTCCTTTACGAGATTATGCTAAGGCGGTGAGTGTGGAGTCTTTATTTTCCGAGTTTTTCTTCAGAAAACATGAGATTCCTTTACCAGGATATTCTGCTTTTGAGGAGTTAAATCGGATGGGTAAACTCCTGTTAATTTTTGATGGTTTTGATGAGATGGCGGCGCGGGTAAATCGTCAGGAGATGATTAATAATTTCTGGGAATTGGCTAAGGTAGTGGTTCCCGGTGCGAAGGTAATTTTAACTTGTCGCACGGAACATTTTCCAGAGGCGAAGGAAGGGCGGGCTTTGTTGAATGCGGAGTTACAAGCTTCTACCGCTAAGTTAACTGGGGAAACACCGCAGTTTGAAGTGTTGGAATTGGAAAAGTTTAACGACGAACAAATCCGGCGGGTGTTATCTTTCCAAGCGGAAGCTGCGACGGTTGAGAAAGTACTAAATAATCCTCAACTGTTGGATTTAGCCCGTCGCCCAGTGATGACTGATTTAATTTTAGAAGCATTACCAGATATTGAGGCGGGTAAACCTGTGGATATGTCGCGGGTTTATTTGTATGCGGTGCGGCGGAAGATGGAAAGAGATATTAAGGCGGAACGCACTTTTACTTCTTTGGCAGATAAATTATATTTCTTATGCGAGTTAGCTTGGGAAATGGTATCGAGCAATCGCATGAGTTTAAATTATCGCTTATTTCCGGATCGGATTCGTCGTTTATTTGGTGCGATGGTGCGAGAGGAGAAGGATTTAGATCATTGGCATTTTGATATGATGGGGCAGACGATGTTGATTCGTAATGCTGATGGAGATTATACTCCGGCTCATCGTTCATTATTGGAGTTTTTTGTCGCCTATAAATTTGCGGCAGAAGTGGGGGCGTTGGCTGATAATTTTCTGGAGTTAGCGCGGGGACAATCTTATCTAGATGGGAGTGCTTTGCCTCAGAATTATACGTGGTTGTCTTATTTTTCGCGTCAGATGGATGGGGTGGGGGAAGTTGTGCCGATTGCGCCTTTATTGGGATTTTCTCGGCTATCGATGGGGCAGTTGCGGGATGGTTTTGGATATGCGCCTTTGACTAAGGCGGTGATGGATTTGATGGTGCCGATGATTGACCTAACCCCCCCAGCCCCCCTTCCCTGCGAGGGAAGGGGGGAGCTAGATGTGGGCAGGGGGGAGGCAGATGTGGGCAGGGGGGAGGCAGATGCGAGCAGAGGAGAGCCAGATAAAGATACAACAAACTCCGGCTCCCCTCTCCTTGCAGGAGAGGGGCTGGGGGAGAGGTCACCTCTATTAGCAATTCTGGCAGAAACGCGGAGTAAAACTGAAGATGAAGTGGGTTATGTTGGGGGGAATGCGGCGACGCTTTTAGTGAAGGCGAATCAGATGGCGTTGGCAGGGAAAAATCTTTCCCGTGGGGTGATTAAGGGGGCAGATTTTTCTAACGCTAGTTTGCGGGGTGTGAATTTTGCTGAGGCGAATTTGAAGGAGAGTGTTTTTGCTAAAATATTGGGTCATGTTTATTCAATAGCATTTAGCCCAGATGGTCAACTTTTGGCTACAGGTGATGGTGATGGTGTCGTTCGCTTATGGGAAGTTGATAGTGGCAGAGAAATTTTGAGCTTTACAGGACACACTAATTGGGTAGATTCAGTTGCTTTTAGTGCTGATGGTAAAATCCTTGCTAGTGGTGGTGGTGACAAAACAGTAAGACTATGGAATATTAGCACTGGGCATTGCCTTAAAATCTTGCAGGGACACACCGATAAAGTAAGATCAGTTGTCTTCAGTTCGGATGGTAAGACTCTTGCTAGTGGTAGTAGTGACAAGACGGTAAAGTTATGGAATATTAGCACTGGTGATTGTTTGAAAACTTTGTCAGGACACACCTACTCATGCTTCTCAGTCGCCTTTAGTCCAGATAGTCAAACCCTTGCTAGTAGTGATGGCGACGGAATAGTAAGACTATGGAATTTCCACACTGGTGATTGTCTGAAAATCTTGCAGGGGCACAACCATTCAGTATTTTCAGTCACCTTTAGTCCGGATGGTCAAACCCTTGCCAGTAGTAGTGGTGAGGACAAAATAGTAAAGCTATGGGATATAAAAACTGGTCATTGCCTGAAAACTTTGCAAGGACATACCAATTGGGTAATGTCGGTCGCCTTCAGTCGAGATGGTCAAACTCTTGCAAGTGGTAGTCGTGATGAAACAGTCAGACTATGGGATATCCACAGTGGTAAATGTCTGCTGGTTTTACAAGGGCATATTGATTGGGTTCATTCAGTCACCTTTAGTCCAGATGGTCAGATTATTGCTAGCGGTAGTTCTGACAAAATAG
Source organism: Cyanobacteria bacterium UBA11153 (assembly GCA_003511885.1). GTDB lineage: Bacteria > Cyanobacteriota > Cyanobacteriia > Cyanobacteriales > Coleofasciculaceae > Limnofasciculus. The sequence continues at coordinate 1,935 of DOIX01000071.1, read as the reverse complement.
TAAGGCTATGGGATGTCCGCACTGGTGCTTGCTTGAAAATCTTACAAGGGTACACTAATTCAGTATTCTCAATTGCCTTTAGTCCAGATGGTCAGACTCTTGCTAGTAGTTATGACGATGAAACAATGGTAAGGCTATGGGATATTCGTACTGGTAATTGTTTGAAAACATTGCAAGGACATAGTAATTCTGTTGGGTCAGTTGCTTTCAATGTTAGTGGTGAAATGCTTGCTAGTAGTAGTGACGACAAAACGGTGAGATTATGGGATATTCGCACTGGTGCTTGCCTGAAAATCTTGCAGGGACATACTGATTGGGTATATTCAGTAGTCTTTAGTCCAGATGGTCAGATCCTTGCCAGCGGTAGTCGTGATGAAACAGTCAGACTATGGGATATTCACACTGGTAATTGTTTGTACTGGTTGAATAAGCATAATGATTCGGTATATTCGGTCGTCTTTAGTCCAGATGGTCAGATTTTTGCCAGTGCTAGTGGTGACAAAACAGTAAGGCTATGGGATATTCACACTGGTAATTGTCTGAAAACCTTACAGGGGCATACTGATTTGGTACGTTCAGTCGCTTTTAGTCCAGATGGTCAGATGCTTGTCAGTAGTAGTAACGACAGAACAGTAAGGATATGGGATATCCTTACTGGCGATTGCTTAAAAACATTGGATGAACACACCAATCATGTATTATCAGTAATCTTTAGTGCTGAAGGTGAGACGTTTGCTAGCGGTAGTCGTGATGCGACAGTAAGGCTATGGGATATTCACACTGGTGATTGCTTGAAAATTTTCAAGGGGCATACCAATTGGGTATGGTTAGTTGTCTTCAGTCCAGATGGTAAAACTCTCGCCAGTGGTAGCAGCGATGGCACAATTAAACTTTGGGATATCCAAACAGGCGAGTGCATAAAAACACTAACTGATAGACCCTATGAAGGGATGAACATTGCAGGTGTTAAAGGCTTAACCGCAGCCGAAAAATCCTCGCTCAAAGCATTAGGAGCAATAGAATTATCGAAATAAAAAAAGGTAAATATGCCTAAAATTTTACCTTGCAATGCACTCAGTGGGTGCTATTTATTGGCGCGATTGCCTACGACACCAACAAAGCCGATAGCTTGGGTTACTGCCTCCAGATTGCACTTCTCTTATAGAATCAGATGCTTACTTAGCAATATAAAATGAAAGGCGATCGTTTACAATAACAGCATGACAGTACAACCAAGGAATATTAGGCGTTACATTACGAGGGATGGTAAAATTCCTTTTGCTGAGTGGTTAGACAGACTCCGGGATGGTAAAGCCAAAACTATCATCGATAAAAGACTTGATCGAGTTAGTAACGGCAATTTAGGGGATTATCATTCGGTTGGGGAAGGAGTATGGGAATTAAGAATAGATTATGCTTCTGGCTACCGCATCTATTTTGGACAAATCGGATCGACAATTGTACTGCTTCTGTGTGGAGGTGACAACAGTACTCAAGAGCGAGATATTCGCAGAGCGATAGAATACTGGATAGATTATAGGAGAAGAGAAAATGCCAACGAGTGATAGTTATCATGATTATTTGATTGCACGTCTTAAAGATCCAAGTTATGCTGCTCTTTATCTGGAAACTCATTTTGAATTAGAGGAAGGTGAATCTCCTCAACCGGAACTTCTCCGATTAGCATTGAGTCATGTTGCTGAGGCACTTAGTTCACCGGAGCAATTGAAAATTAACCAAGATAAACTTGATGAATTACTCTCTCAAAAAGGGAGTGATGTTATCTACAATTTGGGCACTTGGCTACAGCTTTTAGGATTAAAATTAACTGTGGCTGTTCCTGATGATACTAAAGAGATAATTGAAAATTCTCCGGCTACCTCGGAGGTACTGGTTTAGCAAAATTTTCTTTTCTGACAATGCCAACGCAAAACC
>DOIX01000322.1:6768-21613 GCA_003511885.1 Cyanobacteria bacterium UBA11153 | reverse complement strand
GTCAAGCTTTTTGGCAAAAAAAATTTTAAAATAGCTCAAAGCCCCTAAATACATAGGATTTGCGTCACAAGGCAATGAGTAGTAGGCTGAGAAGAAGAGAGAGTAAAGGTCTGTTGTGAACTTCCAGTCAGTCATTGCTACGTTAAACCAATTCTGGAGCGATCGCGGTTGTCTGATCGCCCAACCCTACGATACGGAGAAAGGTGCGGGTACGATGAGTCCTCATACCTTCTTAAGAGCAATTGGACCTGAGCCTTGGTCTGTCGCTTATGTGGAACCTTGCCGACGACCAACGGATGGACGGTATGGCGAAAATCCCAACCGCTATCAGCACTACTACCAGTACCAAGTCCTGATTAAGCCATCTCCCCATAATATTCAGGAGATTTACCTGGATTCCCTGAAGGCATTAGGTATTCATCCTGAAGATCACGATATTCGGTTTGTTGAGGACAACTGGGAATCCCCTACCCTGGGTGCATGGGGCGTGGGTTGGGAAGTTTGGCTTGATGGGATGGAGATTACCCAATTCACTTACTTTCAGCAGTGTGGTGGCATTGATTGTCGTCCTGTCTCTATTGAGATTACTTACGGTCTGGAGCGATTGGTGATGTATCTTCAGAACGTGGATGCCTTTACCAAAATCCAGTGGAACGATCGCGTTACTTATGGCGATGTTCACCTTCAGGGAGAAATTGAGCAATGCACCTATAACTTTCAGGCATCTAACCCCGAGCTACTCTTTACACTATTTAGTCTCTACGAGCAAGAAGCAGAACAACTCATCAAGCGGGGACTAGTAGCACCTACACTTGACTATGTTTTAAAATGTTCTCACTCTTTTAACTTGCTCGATGCTAGGGGGGTAATTGCAGTTACAGAGCGAACTCGTTACATTGGCAGAATCCGTAATCTGGCAAGGAGGGTTGCTCATTTGTATTTGCAGCAAAGGGAAGTACTAGAGTTTCCACTGGATAAAATGGAAGTTTTGTCTGTTTAATACTAAATGTATTAAATAATACAATATGAATGAGTTTGCCCTAGTAATTGGAGTAATTACTAGGTAGTCTTCTGACTAGCATATATTATGCTAGTCTATGTATGGATTTAATTGAGAACAATAGTTATTGCCGCGAAAATCAATGGACAATATAAGTCAGTTATTGACACCAATCTTAGAACCAATTGCGGATCAATTCAGCCGTTTGGGAACACCAGAGCCTATTGTACATTGGGGACATCCCTTAATGATGGGGATTGTTGTTTTTTTTATGGGCAGCTTTGTTGGATTGTCAGGATGGAGGGGACGTGTGTTAGCAGATACAGATAATGCTGCTGCTATTAAAAGTAGGGCTGAACATCGGAAAATCGCACCTTGGATGTTTTTATTTATCGCTTTGGGCTATACTGGTGGTGTAATATCGCTGGTGATGCAAGAGCAACCGATTTTAGAAAGTCCTCATTTTTGGACTGGTTCGATAGTACTGATTTTATTAGGAACTAATGGAATAATTTCCTTAACTGGTTTTGGCAATAACAAAGCACTGCTGAGGAATGTCCATACTTATTTAGGCAGTATAGCTTTGTGTATCCTATTTCTTCATGCTGTATTAGGTTTGAAATTAGGTCTGGCAATATGAACAGAGGGAATGAGGAGTGGGGAGTAGGGTAATGTTACCTCTAGAATATCTTTACTATCTTCTCTATTTCTCCAATACCATCATTCCTGATTCACAAAAATAGTTTTGAGGAATGTATTCTCAGTTTTGAATTAAAATTTAAAACTAAAAACTCATTCCTCAAAACTCATTCTTCAAAACTCTCCTCCCTATTCGATGCCTATGAATCCTGCCAGTGGTGCTTTATTGAGTTGGGCTTATATTCTTGGGCTGCTTTCGACAGCAATTTTGGGTTTGCCAAATCGCGATGTACCATGGAAAGATTATAGTTTACTCATTGTTGGTGCTATTGTACTGGGGATAGTAAGTGCGATCGCAATTCCTCGATTTTGGCGAAGGGGGCCTGGATCTGGATTATGGTTAACTGGGGGAATTATTGCCGCATTAGCAATATTCTATTTTCATACACGGATACCACAACCAACAGCCACTGATATTAGCCAATTCGTTAATTCTGGAAAAGATTCGGTACAGGGACAAGTTGTAACGGTGCAAGGAAAAGTTGAGACTATGCCCCGTCTTACTCGCTCCTCGAAGGGACAATTCTGGCTAAAAGTTACTCAGCTAAATGAGGTTGAAAGTAATGGTAACAATGGGGCTAATAGTCATGGAGTAACGGGAAGATTATATGTAACAGTACCTCTCCTTCAAGCAACTGGTATTTATCCGGATCAAACTATTTCTGTTACTGGCGTTTTATACAAACCTAAACCTGTCAAAAATCCTGGTGCTTTTGATTTCCACGCTTATTTAGCAAAAGAAGGGGTTTTTGCTGGTTTGAGTGGTCGTCAAATTAGTGGAATTGATGAACAAAAAGAACCGCCTTGGGGTTGGTGGATATTGCAGCAGCGGATTACTCGTGCGCAAGTTAATTGGCTTGGTAGTCCAGTGGGACAGTTGCTAAGTTCAATGGTTTTGGGAAATCGAGCGGTTGATATACCTTATAATATTCGCGACCAATTTGTTCAGGTTGGGTTAGCTCATGCTTTGGCTGCTTCTGGCACTCAAACTTCGCTAATTCTGGGTTGGATTGTAGCGCTAACAAGACGTTTTTCAGCAAAAACACAGTTAGTATTGGGAAGTTTTGGTCTAATTATTTTTATTGGTTTATCAGGAATGCAGCCTTCCATATTGCGAGCGGCAATTATGGGATTTGGCGCGTTACTGGCTTTGGTGACGGAAAGAAAAATTAAGCCATTAGGTTCGCTATTAGTAGCGGGGACAATTCTTCTGATATTTAACCCGCTTTGGATTTGGGATTTGGGCTTTCAGTTAAGCTTTTTAGCTACTTTGGGATTGCTGGTAACAGTGCCACCACTGATGAAGCAATTTGACTGGCTACCATCAGGGATTGCAGCTATAATCGCTGTGCCATTAGGTGCTGCTCTTTGGACATTACCTTTACAACTTTATGTTTTTGGTATTGTTGCTCCTTACAGTACAATTGTTAATATTATTTCTGCACCTTTGATTGGTATTATTAGTTTGGGTGGATTTATTAGTGGTATAATTGCTTTAATCTCCCCAATTGCAGGGAGTGCTGTAGCTTGGATATTATATTATCCGATTCAATTATTGCTGGGTTTAGTCCAAGTATTTGGTTTGTTACCAGGAAATCAAATCGCACTAGGGACTATTACTATTTGGCAATTACTACTTCTATATATTTTGATCTGTTTATCCTGCGTGATACCTCGCGTGCGACAGCGGTGGTGGTTGGCAGGTTTATTGGCTGTGACTGTTGTATTACTTCCCTTTTGGCAAACAAAAATAGAGCAGTTTCAAGTTAGTGTGTTAGCAACTGATGAAGAACAAGTCTTAGTAATTCAAGATAAGGGACAAGTCGCATTAGTAAATAGTGGCGAAGCAGATACAGCTAGCTTTACTGTCTTACCTTTTCTGCAAAAACAAGGAGTTAATCAAATTGATTGGGCAGTAGCACTAGATTCCCAACCTCGTCTCAGAGGTGGCTGGGTATCAATGCTGGAAAGTTTACCAGTGAGAACATTTTATGATTCTGTGCCTCAGACAGTCAGCAGACGTGCTAATGAAGATGCAGAACTTACCGATCCTAAGATACAGGAATCTACACCATCCCGATCGGCGATCGCAAGTGCCCTGAAATCTCAAAAGGGAAAGTATCAGGAAGTCTCAAAAGGCCAAACTTTATCTGTTGCTTCTACCACTATGAAATTAATTAGTGCAGATCCCCCGATTTTACAACTACAAATCAAGAATCTAAGTTGGTTACTTGTGGGAGAAATGAAGACAGAAATTCAAGCACAATTAGTTAAAAGTGGCAATCTTCCTCAAACTCAAGTTCTCTGGTGGTCTGGAGAAGCCCTAATTCCAGAGTTAGTAGAATCTTTAAAACCAGAAATTGCGATCGCGTCATCTAATATTATAGATCCAGAGATGGTGAAACTTTTGCTAAACTCTAAAATAGATTTCTACTGGACTGGTCGCGATGGCGCAATTCAGTGGACAGTCAAGGAAGGCTTTGAAACTACCATTGATGCTAATCGTGATGATGCAGCATTACTTTAAGATTGAGAAGTTCTCACGTGATGGGGCGACAAGTATAGCACTACCAAGACACGTTAGGACGTTGTTTCAACTTGAATCCTGAATTAAGAATAATGTAGCTTGAGAATATGTCCTAACCTTAATGCGTAGCGCTATATCATGAAAACCTTTACAGGATAAGCTTTTCAACTAGAGCAGCTCTGAAAAAATTAACCCCTAATCTGACTAACAACAACAAACCCATAAGACTTCCAGCTACTTCAATTGGCTTCAGGGTGTCAATAAATGTCAATTTTTGGAAAATGCGATGTGCTACACAGCAGAATGTGAAAGGGTTTCAGCTATAGTTGTCGCCCCGTCAGCACCTCACATCTAAAAAAATCTGGGTTTCTTCAAGAATCCTAGATTTTTAACTCTTGATTGCCCCATTCCCCACTCCTGAAGCATTAACATAGAAAAGTAACAAAAAACCAAACCGAAGTAACGAATAAATAATGACATCCACTCTCCTCAAAACACCCCCCCTTAACGCCCCGAAAATCAAGACACTACCTAACGGACTTACAATTGTGGCAGAGGAGATGCCCGTTGATGCCGTTAACCTCAATGTCTGGATGAATGTGGGATCTGCAGTGGAAGCTGACGAAATTAATGGTATGGCTCACTTTTTAGAACACATGGTATTTAAGGGTACACCTCGGATTAAAAGTGGCGAATTTGAAAAGCTAATTGAGGAACGAGGTGCAGTCACAAATGCTGCTACCAGTCACGATTATACCCACTATTACATTACCACTGCTCCCAAAGATTTTGCTCAACTAGCACCATTACAACTTGATGTAGTAATTAATCCTACTATACCTGATGATGCTTTTGAGCGAGAACGTTTAGTAGTTTTAGAAGAAATTCGTCGTTCAGAAGATAATCCCAGTCGTCGTACATTCCGACGAGCAATGGAAACAGCATTTACCAGATTACCTTACCGCCGACAAGTTTTAGGCCCCACATCAGTAATTGAACAAGTAAAGCCTCAGCAAATGCGAGATTTTCATGCTCAATGGTATCAACCTAGTTCAACTGTTGCTGTAGCTGTAGGTAATTTACCAGTAGATCGTTTAATTGAAATTGTTGCCGAAGGATTTACAGAAGCAGAAAGTCACAAGTCAAAATTCACAAGTCACAACTCAAACATTAAAATTCACCCCGAATCGCCATTCACAGAAATTGTTCGCCAGGAATATGTCGATCAAACATTACAACAAGCACGGCTAGTAATGGTGTGGCGAGTACCAGGAATGACAGATTTAAAACGTACTTATGCTTTGGACGTTTTAGCAGGTATTTTAGGGCATGGCAGGATGTCTCGGCTGGTAAGAGATTTGCGAGAAGAGCGACAATTGGTAAATCACATTGGTGTGAGTAATATGACACAACAACTCCAGGGTATATTTTATATTTCCGCCCAATTGGATACAGAAAATATACCTGTAGTTGAAGCAGCTATCGTGGAACATATTCAGAAGTTGCAAAATGAATTAGTTACTGAGGCTGACATTGCTCGGATTCGTACCCAAGTGGCAAATCGATTTGTATTCGGTAATGAGAAACCTAGCGATCGCACGGGTTTATACGGCTATTATTATTCTCAGCTTGGAGACTTAGCTCCAGCGCTAAACTACCCCACCTCTATCCAGGCAGTTGATTCACTGGAAATTCAGCTAGCAGCACAAGAGTATCTTGCTACCGATGCTTATGGTATTGTTACTGTTAAACCAGCTTGATTCTGAGGATTAGTGGCAGGAGAGCCTGCCACTAATACAGGCGAAAACGCCAATTTCAAATCGCAAATGATAATTCAAATCGCAACTTATAATAATGTGGACAGAAATATCAAACCATATCACTAAAGTTACTGGTGAAACATTTGAGATCAATACCCGTCGCCCTGTCAGTGGTGGTTGTATAAATCAGGGTTATGCCCTAATTGGCAATAATCGTACTTACTTTGTTAAAATTAACGAAGCTTCTCAAATTGAAATGTTTGAGGCAGAAGTCTTGGGTTTAAAACAAATGTTTCATACCCAAACTATTCGAGTGCCGAAACCAATTTGCTCTGGTATAGCCAATGATTCTGCTTATCTGGTATTAGAATGGCTAGAATTTGGTGGCAGTAATACCGAATCTTGGCTGGAAATGGGACGGAAGTTAGCGGCTATGCACAAAGCAAATCCTCCTCAACCTTCATCTTCATCTTTTTTAGGGGGGATTGAGGGGAGTCAAAAGTTTGGTTGGCATCGCAATAATACTATTGGCTCAACCCCACAAATTAATACTTGGACTGATAATTGGGTGGAATTTTTTATTAAGCATCGCTTGGAATATCAATTTCAATTAGCAAGAGGGCGTGGCGGTGATTTTCCAGAGCAAAATAAATTACTAGCAGTTGTGCCAGAATTACTGAATCATCAACCTAAAGCTTCGCTAGTACATGGTGATTTATGGGGTGGGAATGCGGCAATTACTAAATTGGGAGAACCTGTTATTTTAGATCCGGCAACTTATGTGGGTGACAGAGAGGTTGATATTGCTATGACAGAATTATTTGGTGGTTTTTCGGGTGCTTTTTATCGTGGTTACAATGAGGTATTAGCGTTAGACAAGGGTTATCAGGAGAGGAAGACACTTTATAATTTATACCATATTCTCAATCATTTTAATTTGTTTGGTGGTGGTTATGAATCTCAGGCAAATCGGATGATTAGAGAGATTTTGGGATAAAGTACGATTGGGTATAGTCAAAATTTTGCGATCGCGCGAAGTACCCGAAGATGCGATCGCAAAATTCTGTAATAAACCCGGTGTGTCTCAAAAACTTGGTATCTTAGCTGATAGCTAACAAACCTTTCCCTCCTCTATCCCGCTAATTTTAGCGTAGCCCCTGATGGACTGCTTAAAGCAGTGGGGATGAAAATATCTCCTTCCCTATCATAAGGAGTAAACAAGCGATCCCAAATCACCGTATAGTAAGATCGGTAGCTAATTGTGAAGAAACTATTGTGAAAGCAATCACCCTCCTCGGTTCCACTGGTTCCATCGGTACTCAAACCCTCGATATCCTCACCCATCACCCTGACAAATTCCGGCTCGTAGGATTGGCAGCAGGACGGAATGTGGATATGCTAGTAGAGCAGATTCGGCAATTCCGACCGGAAATAGTCGCCATCGCAGATGAGACTAAGTTACCAGAATTGAAAAGTGCGATCGCGGATATCAATCCTCAACCTATTTTACTAGCGGGACAAGAGGGTGTGGTGGAAGTTGCCCGTTATGGGGATGCTGAAGCGGTGGTAACTGGAATTGTGGGTTGTGCGGGCTTATTACCAACGATTGCGGCAATTGAGGCGGGGAAAGATATTGCTTTGGCGAATAAGGAAACTTTAATTGCTGGTGGTCCGGTTGTCAATCCGTTAATTGCCAAACATGGAGTTAAACTTTTACCAGCAGATTCGGAACATTCGGCGATTTTTCAATGTCTCCAAGGTGTACCCAAGGGAGGATTGCGGCGGATTATTTTGACGGCTTCGGGTGGAGCTTTCCGAGATTTACCAGTGGAAAAGTTAGCCCAAGTTAAAGTAGCGGATGCTCTTAAACATCCTAACTGGTCAATGGGGAGGAAAATTACAGTAGATTCTGCTACGTTGATGAATAAAGGATTGGAAGTAATTGAGGCACATTTCCTCTTTGGTGTAGATTATGACCAAATTGATATAGTTATCCATCCTCAAAGTATTATTCACTCCTTAATTGAATTACAAGATACCTCGGTTTTAGCTCAATTGGGTTGGCCTGATATGCGCTTGCCTTTACTTTATGCTTTATCTTGGCCTGAACGTATTTATACAGATTGGAAACCTTTAGATTTAGTAAAATCAGGAGATTTAACTTTCCGGGAACCCGATCATCAGAAATATCCTTGTATGAATTTGGCATACTCAGTTGGGAGGGCTGGTGGCTCAATGCCTGCAGTACTGAATGCGGCAAACGAGCAAGCAGTAGCGCTATTTTTAGATGAAAAGATTGGATTTTTGGATATTCCCCGTTGTATTGAACAAGTTTGCGATCGCCATCAAGCCGATAATTGCCCCCATCCTACCCTAGAAGATATCTTGAGAGCGGACACTTGGGCAAGGGAGGAAGTATTAAAAGTCAGGGCAGAAATGGAAAAAGGCGATCGCGCGATATCCTTGGCTTAATCCTGCAAGCGGAGCATGTCACAACTTGCTCCGAATGCTTCGCCCTGGCTAATTGAGATAAGATATTCATATTATAAGCCGTTAAGCATTTAAACCGGATATTATCAAAAATGGGAAATTCATCAAAATTCTTTCCCATTAATCTTTCCCCGTTCCCTATTCCCTGTTAAGAGTCTTCACGATTAAATTTAGACGAAAACCAGCTTATTATTACGGATTGAGTCTGGTGATTCCCCCTTACCAAAAGTAGAGGATACCAATAAACCCTAACCTCTTGTCTTCAATCATAGAATAGACCAATAGTAACTAGATATTTATATCTATAACATAGAGGAAAATAAATTATATATATAAATAAAGATCAATAATATAGGGCTTAGTTACCTTGAAAATCGAAGATCGGCAAATTTACTTATCTATTTCATTTAAAATTTTTTTAAGATTTTCCTTGTCAAGGCGATCATTTTCTTTGGGAGGATGGTAAGCTTAGATCGAGTTGGAATTCGAGCCAGAAATTTTCTGGTACAAAAATCGAATAGCGTATTTGAGGATTTAGCCTAAGTGGTGGGACACTTGGGCACAAGACTCGATTACCCAATTGATTAAATTTATTCCCAATCTAACACAACTGACAGTTGATGAAATTGTCGATAATTCTGGTATGCCTTCTGTCAAGAAGTTGCGCCTGCTTTTAGCTGCCAGAATAAATTAAAAAAGTTGGATTCCGGCAAACGCGATTAATAAGGAAGATAGACTGAGGAGGAATGAAATTTTATGAATAATTTTTCTAGCGTTTCACGACGAAAATTTTTATTAACGGCGGGAGCAACAGCGGCTAGTTCAATATTTCTCAAAGGCTGTTTTGGGAATCCACCTTCATCTGCGAAAACACAACCCTTGCAGGCTCAACCTCTTAATCTTAGCCCAGAAGAAAAACCAGAAACAACTAAGGCTAATTTAGGATATATTGCCATTGTTGAGGCTGCACCTTTAATTATTGCTAAACACCTGGGCTTCTTTGCTAAGTATGGCATGACCGATGTTAATGTCGCCAAACAAGCTAACTGGGGTTCAGCTAGAGATAACGTCGAAATTGGCTCTGCTGGCGGAGGTGTTGATGGGGGACAATGGCAAATGCCCATGCCCTATCAAATCAGTCAAGGGTTGATTACAAAAGGGAATGTGAAGATTCCCATGTACATCTTAGCACAGTTGAATACCCATGGGAATGGGATTGCGATCGCGAATATTCATAAAGGCAAGGGTTTGGGCTTAAAACTGGATGGAAAAAAGTCATTTTTTGAAGGACTAAAATCAAATGGCAAAAAGTTTAAAGCAGCCTATACTTTTCCTAAAGCTAACCAAGAATTTTGGTTGCGTTATTGGGCAGCAGCTAGCGGAATTAATCCGGATGAAGAAATGGAATTGCTTACTGTTCCTGCCGCCCAAACAGTTGCTAATATGAAAACAGGTACGATGGATGCTTTTAGTACCGGAGATCCTTGGCCTTATCGGATTATTAAAGATCGAGTTGGTTTCATATCAGCATTAACTGCAGAAATGTGGAAAGGCCATCCTGAAGAATACTTTGCTATGAGAGGAGACTGGGTAGAGAAAAATCCCAAAGCAACCAAAGCACTATTAAAAGGACTGATGGAAGCCCAACAATGGTGCGATAATTTTGACAATCGACCAGCTTTAGCAGAAATATTAGCAGGACGGAACTACTTTAATCTCCCAGAAGCGGCTTTTCTCTTAAACCCATTTATGGGTAAATATGATCTAGGAGAACGTCAAATCGACGATAAATCCATGGCAGCATTGTACTGGAAAGATGAAAAAGGTAGCGTGTCCTATCCTTATAAGAGTCACGATTTATGGTTCTTAACTGAAAGCGTTCGTTGGGGTTTCTTACCGCTAGATACTTTAAGTAAGGCAAAAGAAACGATCGATGAAGTTAACCGAGAAGATATTTGGCGAGAAGCAGCTAAAGAAGCAGGAATTCCTGCTTCTGATATTCCTAGCAGCACTTCCCGTGGCGTTGAAGAGTTCTTTGATGGTATCAAATTCGATCCAGAAAAACCTGAAGAATACCTGAAAAGCCTCAAAATCAAAAAAGTCAAAATCTAACTTTTTTGTCAAATATATTCCCCAAAGTCACCCATTATCACCGTTCGTAGTAGGGGATTTATCCCCAAACAAAAACTACTTCATTACCAATCAACACTAACCAAAGGAATGAGAACCGATGACTGTAGCACAAAGACGCTTAAACAATGGATCCCAAAATGCCTTAATTGCTAACCTCCAAAAACAACTACCTAACCTCATCGCTCCATTAGTTGCTCTAGCAATTCTCCTCACTATATGGCAACTACTATCGATGTCAGGAATCACTAAATTACCTGGACCATTGAGCATTTTTACAGTCCCACGAACCAGGGAATTACTATTTTATCCCTTTTTCGATCGCGGCGGTTTGGATAAAGGTTTGTTTTGGCAAACCCTAGCTAGCTTAAAACGGGTTGCGATTGGTTACAGTGCTGCAGCGATTGTCGGAATTGGGATGGGGATTTTAGTGGGGACAAATCCGATTATAGACAAGGCATTAGATCCGATCTTTCAATTCTTACGGATGGTTGCACCTTTAGCCTGGGTTCCTATTGCTCTGGCTGCCTTACAAAAGAACGAACCTGCCGCTTTATTCGTGATTTTTGTTACTTCAGTTTGGCCGATTTTAATCAACACAACTGTGGGTGTCAAGCAAATTCCCCAAGATTACAATAACGTCGCCAAGGTTTTACAACTTTCCAAGCAAGAATACTTCTTCAATATCTTGATTCCCTCTGCTCTTCCCTACATCTTTACTGGATTGAGAATTGCAATTGGTTTAGCTTGGTTGGCAATTATTGCTGCGGAAATCGTGATGTCAGGGATTGTAGGAATTGGCTTCTTTATCTGGGATGCTTATCAAAATAACTACGTCAGTGAAATCATTCTTGCTCTAGTTTATATCGGTGCTGTTGGCTTGCTACTCGATAAAGGGATGGCTTGGCTGCAAACCAAAATCGTTCCTGGCGATCCGAAATAATTTGGTTAATAGCTAATTGCTAATGGGTGATAGTTAATAGCTAATGATTAATAAATCTTTCTATTCTCTGTCCTCGCTTCCCTTAGCAACTAGCCCTTAGCAATTAGCAATTAGCCATCAGCAATCAGTAGAGTAGTTAACAAACCAAGGACAACATCAAAATGAGTGTATTCGTAGCCGTAGATCAATTAGAAAAAGTTTTTCCCCTCTCAGGTGGTGGGGAATATCTAGCCCTCAAAGGAATTGACCTTCAAATTAAAAAAGGCGAATTTATCTCCTTAATCGGACACTCCGGTTGTGGCAAATCCACCTTATTAAATATGATTGCAGGTTTGGATTTACCAACCGATGGCGTAGTAACTTTGGAAGGGCAAAGAATTAACGAACCCGGACCAGAAAGGATGGTAGTATTTCAGAATTATTCTCTCTTGCCTTGGCGCACAGTGCGAGAAAATATTGCCCTCGCTGTCAATTCCGTTATGAAAGGTTTACCGGCTGCTGAAAGGAACACTATCGTAGAAGAACATATTGATATGGTAGGGTTGCGCCCTCATGTGGATAAAGCCCCAGCCATGCTATCCGGGGGACAAAAACAACGAGTTGCGATCGCGCGTGCTTTGGCTTTACGTCCGAAAGTGTTACTATTAGATGAACCTTTCGGTGCATTGGATGCTCTCACCAGAGGGAATCTGCAAGAGCAATTAATGAAAATTTGTGAAGAAAATGAAGTCACAGCAGTGATGGTAACTCACGATGTCGATGAAGCGGTGCTATTATCTGACCGAATTGTGATGTTAACTAATGGCCCAGGTTCCAAAATTGGTCAAATTTTAGATGTAGATATTCCCCGTCCTCGCAAGCGAATGGAAGTAGTCGAACATCCCAGTTACTATGTTTTGCGTAGTGAAATGATTTACTTCCTCAATCAACAGAAACGGATTAAAAAGATGCGGGCGAGAAAAGTTTCTGTAGTACCGCGTCACGGATTAGAAAAAGTTAATCTAGAAATTGGTTTTGTTCCCCTAACTGCTTGCGCTCCTATCGCTGTTGCTAAAGAAAAAGGTTTCTTTAGCAAACATGGTTTAGATGAAGTAAGTTTGGTACGAGAAACTAGTTGGCGAGGAATAGTTGATGGAATGGCTGGCGGCTATGTAGACGCAGCCCAAATGCCATCCGGAATGCCTCTTTGGTTAACTTTGGGAGGTCATGAAAATCGATCTTTACCAGTAGTTACTGCCCTAACAATGACACGTAATGGTAATGGAATTACCTTATGCAAGCGTTTCTACGATCAAGGGGTACATACTTTAGCAGATTTCCGCCGACTCTTGCTAGAATTTCCTGATGAACAGCACAGAATGGGGATGGTTCATCCTTCATCTATGCACAATTTGCTTCTGCGATATTGGTTAGCTTCAGGTGGAATAGATCCCGATAAAGATATCCAATTAAAAACTATTCCACCTGCCCAAATGGTAGTCGATTTACAAGCCAAAACTATCGACGGTTTCTGTGTAGGCGAACCCTGGAATATTCGGGCAGCAATGGAGGATGTAGGCTTTACTATTGCTACAGATTTAGAACTTTGGCCTGGACATCCTGGTAAAGTTCTCGGTGTCAGAGAAGACTGGGCAGAAGCTTATCCCAATACTCATATTGCCCTCGTCAAAGCGATGTTAGAAGCTTGTCGTTATTGCGCCGATACTGCTAACGAACAAGAAATTCGTCAAATTTTGTCAAAGCGTGAATATGTAGGAACTAATATCTCTTACATTCATTTAGGAGATCCCAATGCTTCAACTTGTAGCTTGGAAAAACCGATGAGAGAGTACGCCCATCACTTGTTCTTTGGTGATGGTGTAAATCGTCCCAGCCGTACTGAACAATTATGGCACATGACTCAACTTGCCCGTTGGGATCATACACCTTTCCCCAGAAATTGGGTAGAAATTTTGGAAAGAGTATGTCGAGTGCGAGTATTTAGTACCGCTGCCAGAGAATTGGGTTTAGTAGATATTAGCTACACCAAAGGCGGTATTGAATTATTCGATGGAGTTCCTTTTAATGCTGAAGATCCAATTGGTTATCTGAATCGTTTAAAAATTAAACGGGATTTCAGTATCGCCGAAGTAGTCATAGATACACCACGGAAAGTAGCAGCTTAATTAATCATTTGTTATTAGTTATTGGTTATTTGTCATTAGTCATTGGTCATTTGTGATTAAAAATTAACAATTATCCATCATGAGCAACCGTACCTTAACCTATACCGATACCAATCTACAACAACAACGGATGAATACTGCCCAGCGGATTCAACCATTTCTATCCATTGAAAATGTTAGTAAAATATATCCAACCAGGAAAGGACCATTCACCGTACTTGATGGTGTAAATCTCACCGTAGACAAAGGTGAATTTATCTGCGTTATTGGGCACTCCGGCTGTGGCAAATCAACCCTTCTCAATATGGTGTCAGGTTTTGCCTTTCCCACTCACGGCGAAGTGAAATTGGAAGGAAAACCGATTACCAAACCAGGTCCCGATCGCATGGTAGTATTTCAAAATTATGCCCTACTACCTTGGCGGAGTGCGTTTGAAAATATTTACCTGGCTGTTAACGCCGTTTATCCTAATAAATCTCAAGCCGAGAAAAGAGCGATCGTCCGTGATAGTATCGCTATGGTCGGACTATCAGAAGCAGCCGAGAAAAAACCAACACAAATGTCTGGTGGGATGAGACAGCGGGTATCCATTGCCCGTGCCTTATCAATTCGTCCTCAAGTTTTAATTCTTGATGAACCTTTTGGGGCATTAGATGCAATTACCAAAGAAGAATTGCAGGAAGAATTGCTGAAAATATGGAGTGATAATCGCTGCACAGTACTGATGATTACTCACGATATTGATGAAGCCTTATTCCTTGCCGATAAATTAGTGATGATGACTAACGGTCCGGCTGCTAAAATAGGCGAAGTAATGGAAATTCCCTTCCCCCGTCCTCGCGATCGCACTCAGATTATGGAAGATCCAGAATATTATAAATTGCGGAATCATGCTTTGGATTTCCTCTATCACCGTTTCGCTCACGATGATGTGGGTTAGGATTAGTCAGTCATCAGAAAATCAACCTTAAATCCAGAAACCGGGTTTCTTCAATAAATCCGGTTTCTCTGTCTTGAATGTGTAACTTTTGCTATATTTTCTCTATAACCCACATCTACAGAATATGGGTTTTCGGATCCCAGTTTTCACAACTGATAAAAAATTTCCACCCACATCTGCGGAATGTGGGA
>DOIX01000322.1:0-6444 GCA_003511885.1 Cyanobacteria bacterium UBA11153 | reverse complement strand
TTCCGATCTGTCAACTGTCAACTGTCAACTGTCAACTGTCAACTGTCAACTGTCAACTGTCAACTGTCAACTATTAACCTAAAAATCATCAAAAGAAAGCTGAGGTAAATCTGGCGGTACAACCACACAATCAATCGAAATCTTATGACTTTCCCTCTCGCTATCCAAATCAATAGAAATCGCTTCAAATCGGATTTCTACAGTACCAAATGGCACCATCAACTGAGTAATCCCTTCTAATTCCTCTGCACCATTAGGTAACAAATCCATTAACCACCTTGGTCCATCCAATAGAGTGCGGCTTTGGCGATCCTGAATCCACAGTTTAACCCCTAGACGCGCCGCATGACAAGGTACTTGTACCCGCACGATGATGGGTTCTCCTGATACCAATTCGTGTGTAGGAATGAGTAATTTAGGTGCTGGTAAGGGCGCATCTGAATCTGTTTGAGATACAGGTTGGGTTTTCGGTTTTGATGATGGCTTCTTAGTTAATTTTTTCTGACGAGCAATCTTATTTTGACCAAGATTTTTCTCTCCTGATGAGGGAGAATCATCATCAATGACAATTTCTTGAGCTGCCCAATCTATATTAGCTAATTCTGCTAAAGATCTCGGTCGTGGAATTTTGGCATTGAAGCGAATTATATCCTCTTCGTTAGCTATATCTACTGCATCTTTGTTATCGCCAAATTCTTCTGTTTCTTCATGCCAAATTGATTCATCAAAATCGCCTTGCTCGGTTGATTCATCATTATGAGGTGGTGCGATTTCTTCTTCACCATCAATAAATGGATCTAAATCATCAGGTAATCTATTTTCTTCTTCTGTTTCCGCTGATGTTTCTGAATCAACAGATATTCTATCTTCCGCCTCTGTTTCTGATAAATCTTTAGCTAGCAGTAGATCAAACTTGAGAGTTTCCGATAATTCTGTATCTCCGATTAAATCATTAATCCGCGACCAAAAACGATTTTCTAAATTTAAGGATTGAAAAGCGCGATCGACTTCTATAGGATCTTTATTGACAGGTTGGGGGCCGAGTAACAGGGGATCTAACATTCCCGATGTTAAAACTGTGCTGGATACTATGTCATTCCCTATGGATGGAATTTCTTCAAAGTTTGCTGGGACTGTTTCTTCATATTCAGGATTAATTTCTCCTGCGGTTTGTCCTGAGAATTTCCGATCAAATAATAAGATTTCTTCTGTTTCTTCTATCCTACTTCCTAGATCGTTCAATGCCAAATCATTAATATTTTCTAATTCTTCTTTATCTACAATCGGGGATAATCCATCGATAATAGAACTAGATTCTGGAGAAATATTTAGAGATATTTTATCTAAATACTCTGTCTCTAATTCTACTATTTTTTGCGGTAATTTATCCAAATTTTTGGATAATTCTGGCTTAGTTTCTACTTCCTGCTGAACTATTTCTTCCTCAGTAGATTCCACGAGCTGCGGAACTTCTGGGATAATTTCTTCCTGAAGAAGATCGTTAAAAATAGCTTGATGTTGGTCTGGGGATAGACTTTCTGACAGAGGTAAATTTGCCTCCGTCTCCTCTTTTTGAGGGCTTTTCTCCTCTTCTGGGTTAACAACTGATGGCTGTACCTTGGAAAATGTGGGAAGATCGAGAGATTTTAGGGATTTTAGCGATCGCCGATCCGAATGGGATGGGGATAGGAGCGGCGGTAATGACTGTCCCGATGAGGCAGTAAAGACAATGGGTTGGTAGCTTTGAGTAACGTTGACTAGATTGAGCAGATTTGGATCTAATAAGGGAATCGGTGCTGATACTTTCTGGAAGTTGGGGATGGAGGATACACCTAGATTGGTGTTGCCCTCATTTACCTCTTCACTCTCTAGCTGAATTGCTCCTAATAATTTGTCTAAATCTGCTGTAACTGTAAAGGATTGAACGGCTAATTCTATCCTTCCTAATCCGTATAGGGTAACTTCCCCCAATAGCAAACAACTATTATAATCTGGCGGAATCTCTAATTGATGGCTAAATTTTAGAGGTAGTGTTTTCTGTGATAAAGGCTTTTGTATCTGTAACAGAAGTTGTGATGTTTGAGGATAGCGAATTTCGTAGTACAAGATTCCTGAGAATAGATCCTGTTTACCACGATTGCGATCGCTATTTTCCTGTCGATTAGCATCTGACAAATCAACTTTGCCACTAATAGTCAACAATTCACCCGGCTTGACTACCAAACTATCCTCATCAAGGGTAAGGATAATCCCTTCCCAACTTGTCTGTACCGAGGTAAGGGGTGAGAGATGAGGGGTGAGAGGTGAGAGGATTTGGCTATCCTTAGTTGCCTCTGAATAACCCGGTTGCTCGAATTCTTGGATAAATGGATCCAGTACTTCGTGCAATACTTCCTCCAGCATCTGTAGCGACTTCTCCAGGATGGGGTTACTGGATAATGCTGGCTCTAGAGATGGAGGGATTGATGGCGGGGTTGTTTTCTTCCGGAAGTGGTTAGAGGTGGCAGGAGAGAGCAATTCTGACTCATCTTTCCCCTGACTGGGTGATTTTTCGCCTTGAGCTGTTACTTCTTCACCTCGAGCTATTACTTCTTGAACTTTAGTTGTTACCTTTTGCCCTTTAGCTGTTACCTCTTTATCTACGTTGTCTCCTGTCCCTCCCGATAATAAAGGTTCTTCAACTGCTTCAATGGGAGTAGCTTTTGGCAAAACATAGAGCTGAAGTACTTCCTGCCAAGAATTGCCCAACAAATCAGACATCACATCCCCGCAGCAGCGAAATTCCCACAAACCAGGTTTGAGGAAAGTAAAGGGAATCACCACCATTAACCCTTCTTTATTAGTACGGCGGGATCGCTTTTGCGATCGCCGCTTGGGCGGCATTTCGTCTGTACTAGTATGAGTCACGCAAATTTCCACATCAGTACTGAGGCGATTTGAGTGGACTACTACCCGATACCTACCTGCTGCCAATTCAATTTTAGGTGACTTAATGGGCTGCCAAGAGCGATCGCCTTCTTTCTGGACTAGAAATTCCCAGTACTCCATCTAAACCTCCGCCAGGATACTGCGACTTTAACAAGGGTAGTTTTTTAATGAGTAATTATTTTGAAACAAAACCAAGCCCCATTTTCTGGAGAGCAAGCAATGGGAAGTATTTGTATTTCCCCCTACCCCCTACCCCCGGCAAATTTTGGCTTATTCCCCACTCTCTACTCCCTGCTGAATTTGATAATAAGCCAAAATTTGCCTTACCCTTTCTCTTGCCACAAGATCCAAGGGATTATTGTGCTCAATCCATAATCCACTCACCTGACTTTGGTTGTAGTCAAATTCCTTTGATGTCTGAGGAATTATACTAACTTCCACCCCCGTCACTTGCTGTAAATGAGCCACTACCTCACGATACATCGCTAAGGGTAAATCTGGACGGGAAATTTGATATCGAAGTGTTTGATTTGACACGGTTTTTGCTCTGAAGAAGGGGGTTAGGAGTTAAGCGGATAAGGGGTTAGGGGCTAAGGGTTAGGGGTTATTGGCTCGGGGCGAGGGGGACAAGGAGGACATTTTTTTCTCCTCCTGCTCCCCTGCTCCCCCACTCCTTACTCCCTACTCTCATATTACGCAGGAGGCTGAGTCGTGGGAAGTGCTGGTGCGGCTGCGGGTTGACTAGGAGTTGTTGAAGGTTTTTCTCCAACTTGTCTGGCTACCTCAATACCGTATTGCTCCAGAATTACCACAGGAGCAGGACCGCGATTCATCTCGATTCGCTTGACCAATACCTGTCCGTTGGAGACGCGCTGCCCTGCCCTGACATAGCGAGAGGCTTCATTGGGTGCTTTCAAAATTGCTTGAGGCACGCCACCAACTTCGACTACTCCTGTCACTTCCACTCCTTGTGCTAGTGTTGGCTCTGGTAGCTTGGGCAAGTCAGGGACAAACTGAGGAGGGGGTGGTAGTGGAGGAGTGGGGGGAACTGCCACCTGCGTGGTTGGAGATTTTGGATTGGTTGCGATCGCAGTATTTGGCTTATTCTTTGGCGTAGTATTTGGCTTACTAGCAATTTGGCGGTTTGTTTGCGGCGCTTTTGGCGGCCTTGGTGATGGCAAAATATTTCTTCTGATGATTACTCTAGCGCGATCGCTATTGGGGCGATTGTTCCTTATCGTCTGATTGTTCCGAGTTGGTGGTGCGGGTGGGGTTGGCGGTACAGTTTTCAGCGGTTGGGGTTGATTATTGCTTGTCTTTTCCGCCTCTGGATTAGGTACAACCGTCTTAATTGGTTTGATATCTGAAATTAATGAAAATGGATCTACCCGCCCTTTGGTAGCCCGTTTGAGCTGTTCTTCTGGAGGCAAGGTTTGTGTTAATCCAGCTACAGGTAATTGACTTTCTACTGCTGGGGAGGGTGTAGTACTTAATGGAGTAGCTTTTATCTGTGGGGTACTGGGCGAAGTTTGAGGAGCAGGAGAAGCAGGTGAGGGGGAACCACCCACTGCGGTGGGACTTTCTTGATTAGCGGGGCAGCCTCCTATCAACAGCGCCAGTGATGTGACGAAACCAAGTAATAAAGATTGACGCATAATACCTCTTCGAGAATTTTACCAACAGACACCACAGAGAATCGTTGCTTGTGGCAACTAATTGAAGTTTATAGCAACCGCCCTAGCGGTTAATACATTCTCAATTCCTCAAACTCTTAATTTTGGATCTTTTTTTCCTAGCCTCTAGTCCCTAGCCCCTAGTCCCTGACTGTAAATCCCCAACGATCGACCACGACCCTCGATATTTCAATTATAGTTCTATCCTCTTTCAGAATGCCATTGCAGCTAGAGATAAAACTCAACTTGTGCCACTTAAGAATCTGTCCCTATCATTAGTTTTTTCATTGCTTCCAATCCTTTTTTTACTCGACGGGAAACCGTTACCACACTAATGTTTAATAACTCCGCCACTTCCTTTTGAGTCAAGTCGTGTAAAAACACAAATTCCAAGATTTCACGAGTCCGGTTTTCCAAGTTAGCCAAAGCTTGTTGCAAGCGAATTTTATCTTCTTGGGCTAACTGAAAACTACGATATCGAGGATCTGCTACGAGTTCGCCTAAACAAGTAGTTCCTTCTTCTGTATCATTAACTGGAGTATCTAAACTTAATGGTTCTCGGTTTTGATCCGCCAGCTTAATCTCTTGCCATTCAGCAACAGAAACTTGCAAAATTTCTGCCACTTCAGCATCCGTTGGCTGTCGATTCAATTTTAGGCGTAATTCCTGAATCTTTGCTACTGATTGCTGTCGCAAAGCCAGCCAGCGTCGCGGAATTCGTACTGAAGATCCCCTATCTCTTAGATAATGTTGGATTTCACCTCTAATGTAGGGAATAGCAAAGGAACTAAAAGCAGTTCCTTTCGTAGTATCAAACCTCTCAATTGCCCTAATTAAGCCAATACAGCCTACTTGGATCAAGTCTTCGTAGCTTTCATTACACTGGTTAACCCAGTGATGGGCTTCTTTCCTGACTAATCCAAAATTCAGATGAACCACGCGATCTCGAATCGATCTAGATTCTGATTCTCGGTACTCTTTCAGCAATTCCAGGGTTTCATGCTTGAGTTCTTGTTCTCTATTTACAGGGGTTAGCATGTTAATTTGGTTGGTAGCGCACTATCTTAGGGTTTCCCTAAAACGCATAATTATAACATAATCATGCTGTCGCTACCCCAACTTATTTTGGTCTTCCCCTCCATCTAATTCCATGTTAGCCATTTTTGAGCGTTCACTCGCTGTATGGTGTAAAACACCAGCAAGTCTAGGGTTACTTTTCGCTCATCAATCATGAATGATTCAATGGTGCTGGGTTTAACGCCCTTGGCAGCGCAGGAGAATGCTTTTTGCTTGTTTATATCTTCGTCGGGAAAATATATACTGAATTGACGTTCCCCTTTGGCGAAGCCTCCCATCACTTGCCAGCAGGCTGCCATTTGGGTTAAACCGGGGATCTGGATTTTTTCTTTAGCGAAGGCGACTTCAATATCTTCAATGCCTTGTTGGGCAAAAGCTGTCTTCAATGCAGGCAGGTAGTCTTGTTGGATAAATTCGGTGAAGGGTTTGTCTTCCAGAGCTGGTGCTTTTTCTTTCTTAGCTCTGGCTGGTTTAGCTTCTGATTGAGCTTGTTCAGAGTTGGTAGTTGGACTGGTTTCTTCTGTCATCGCTTTCACTTTCTACTCGGGTATCGTTTCTGTTATCTTTACAGAAAAAGCCATCTGGAACAATGAATTTTTTTTAGGCCAGGGTTTTTTATCGCAACTGTCATGGCTGCCGAGACATTCTCGATTCCTAAAACCATTGATTTTAAGACTTTCTTCCCTAGTCCCTAGTCCCTAGTCCCTAGTCCCTAGCCCCTAGCCCCTAGTGCATCCCGGCAAAAGTTTCCCACCACTGACAAAGG
>DOIX01000267.1:54367-71837 GCA_003511885.1 Cyanobacteria bacterium UBA11153 | reverse complement strand
CAAGGGAGACAAGGGAGACAAGGGGGACAAGGGAGACAAGGGAGGGAAGGGGGACAAGGGGGACAAGGGAGTACTTTTTTCTCCCCTGCTCCCCTGCTCCCAACTCCCCTTCAAAGATGAGGGAAAAATCGTAAAAATGACTGTCGATAGAAATCTAAAACTTGTTGAGTGTAAGGACTCGTCAAGTTACTGTTATATTGACTAGGATTGCCAGTCATCCACCAAGAGGCTGCCCGCCGCACGGCTAGCAATTCATTTTTGCCACTAGCATTGTACTCTTGACTGAAAATATCCTTCATAATGCAGGCGACAACGGTACGGGCGGTTGTGGCATTAGCGGCAAAATCGGTTGGTGTTAATTCTTTGCCGATACATTGTTTTGACCAACGCGGGATATTATCTGGTTTAATCTGCCATTCGCTGTAAAGCCCATCATTTTCCGTACCCGTTTGGGGTGCAGCGAGTCTGAGGGCTTCCACTAATGCAGAAACTTGGCTATCGGAAATTTCGCTATGGGGAGAGGCAGTAGCCGTAGTTTGAGATGGGGGAGTTGAATTTCGTTGAGAGGGTTTAGCCGTTGGCTGGGTTGGCGAAGTTGTCGGTTGTGGAGATTGGGCGTTACTCCGCTGGTCTTGATAAAATTTGAGAACGCTTTGAATGTATTTGTAGGTGTAAGAATCTCTGGCAACCCGATTAAATTGATTGGCATCGCCAGTCATCCACCAAGCCGCAGTACGTTGTATCGCTACTGATTCATTATTGCCGCTGGCAGTATACTGTTCTCGGAAAATATCGCGCATCACGCATACTAGAATAGAACGGGCAGTTACCGGACTAGCAGCAAAATCGGTAGGAGAGATGGCACGTCCAGTACATTGTTTGGACCAACGCGGGATATTATCTGGTTTAATCTGCCATTCGCTGTAAAGCCCATCATTTTCCGTACCCGTTTGGGGTGCAGCCAGTCTGAGGGCTTCTACAAGTGCAGAAACTTGATTATCAGAGACTTGGGCTCGAGCTGGGATAGTCCAAAATCCGATCGCACTTAGCAATAATCTGGGCAGGGGAAATCGGGAATGGCGATATTTGTAGTTTAATGGGAACTTGGCAGTCATAATCGGCACTCCGCGATCGTCTAAATTAGTCTGGCTACTGTGTTAGCTTAACAAAAGAGAAATTGCCACAATGGGCTAGTCGCGATCGCTCTTTGACGAATTAACACAGATAACCTCTCTTGCCGGAAAGCTTCAGAGATATGATTAATGACGATCGTCTGATATGGGAGACAGCCAGCCTCAAGGAGTAACAACATGAACAACCAGTTTCAGAAGTTCCAGATTAGCCGCATCCCCTTCGGGTTACTCAGAAACCTGATGCTGATAACCACAGGCGGCACGATGATGATAGCGTTAATTTTCGTTATTGGTCTTTGGCGCACCGGGTCTGACTTCTTTAAGCAATTAGCTGCTATCTTCAATATGGCACAACCCGCACCCCAGGTTGATGTCCGTTCCGTCATTGTCCGGCAAATCCAAGGGGCTAGCGAATTAACCACGGCTGTCTTTACGATGGAGGCAGTAGTTCCTGCCAGTCAAGCGAGGACTTTAGGTGGCTATCCCATTGCTACCACTACACTACTGTACATTGCTCGCGGTCAAGTCCGGGCAGGTGTGGATTTGGGACAATTGAAAACTGATGATGTGAAAGTGGCTAATAACACTATTCAACTTCAACTACCATCACCCCGAATTCTCGATAGTAAAATTGATGTCAATCATTCCCAAGTCTATGACTATAATCGCGGTTTTTTAGGTTTAGGACCAGATACCGCACCGCAGTTACAAGCGATTGCCCAACAGGAAACTTTGAAAAAGATTGTCTCGACTGCCTGCAACGAAGGGGTGTTAAAGGAAGCTAATAACCGCGCCCAATTAGCGGTATCTCAGTTATTAAGTACTGCCGGATATAAAAATTTTGAGGTAAAGATTCAACCTCCCGGTGTTTGTCAGTGAATGGCTGGAGTGGATGATGGCTTGTTTTTCATGATGCGGTGAGGAATGGTTTAGAAAAGGAGGGTTGGATTATTACAGATGATCCATTAAGAATTAAGGCTGGTGGGGCTGATATGGAAATTGACTTGGGCGCAGAAAAAGTCATCGCGGCAGAAAAGGGAGAGGAAAAAATTGCTATTGAAATTAAAAGCTTTATCGGGGCATCAAATATTTCTGATTTTCATACGGCGATGGGACAATTTATTAATTATCGGGTAGCATTAGAGGAGAGAGATCCCGATCGTATTTTATATTTAGCAGTTCCTCTGGGTGTATATCGTAGGTTTTTTATTCTCCCATTTGTCCAAACCATCATTAA
Source organism: Cyanobacteria bacterium UBA11153 (assembly GCA_003511885.1). Classification (GTDB taxonomy): domain Bacteria; phylum Cyanobacteriota; class Cyanobacteriia; order Cyanobacteriales; family Coleofasciculaceae; genus Limnofasciculus. Next base: position 69,467 of record DOIX01000267.1, on the reverse strand, counting down.
ACGTTTTCAAATTAAATTAATCGTTTACGATCCAGTAAACGAGGTACTTTTGGAATGGAAAAACTAGAATTATATCGCAATTATATCCAAGAGTTGTTAATCGAGTACGCGAGACTTAGCCCGTCTGATGATGAAGCAGAAACGGAATTAGTTTTTGATACTCAACGGGATCATTATCAAGTTGTTTATACAGGCTGGAAGAATCGACTGCCAATGTACGGGTGTGTGTTACATCTGGATATTAAAGGCGACAAAATTTGGATACAACACGATGGTACGGAAATTGGTATTGCTGATGAATTGGTCAAATTAGGAGTACCTAAGTCAGATATTGTCTTGGCATTTCACGAACCTTTAGTGAGACAATATACTGGATTTGCAGTGGGTTAGGTGTAACAGAGCTGACACAAATAGCAAATACGTTTACACTAATTCTTCTTTCACTTTTAATTCAGCTATTGTAAAGCAAGATGGATACCAAGTTGCTACGATCGTTTAATCTGTAACTACACAAGTGAACAGCGCTATAGTAGAGGATTTAGCCCAGCCACGCCTAGCTGATTTGCGATCGCACGCTCGTGCCCGCTGCGCGAGCGCACTTCCCAGTCAAGTCAAATAGGATCGAATTAAATAGATCGACCTAAAAAAATACCTCCTTAGTTCCAGAGATAGATTTCAAGTCTATGGGGATTTAGGTGTACCGGAAATCTGGCATTATAATGGCAAATCTTTTTCGATTCATCAGCTACAATATAACAAGTATAAGGTTGGGTTAACGAATGTTACCCAACCTACGCACTATAAACTATCTGTAATGCTACCTATTCATTCAAGCTTTGTTACGCTTGCGGAGTTGGTTTACACCGAAAATTAAGCCGAATGCTGCTAATCCAATTGCACCAGATGGTTCGGGAACTGACTTACAGTAACCACTCTGACAAATTCCGGATTTATCAAACTTAAAGGCGATAGTTTGGCTTCCTCCAGATTGATTAGGGTTGTAACCAGCTTCCAACAATTCAGATTGGGAAAGATACATAATATTGGTGAGGAATTGACCAGAGGCGATCGTGTTTAAACTTTGACTTTGGTTAAAATAAGAGGTATCTGCTGGTAAATCCCCCAGACTTGGACCACAATTAGAACCTTGACAATAGTTTGTTACCCGTTGGTTATAAGATTGTAAGGCACTAAAACCACTATTAATGCTCGTGGTACTAGTGGCGGTAACATTGCCATAAAGCCCTATTTGTGGGACAAACGAATCATTAGTTCCGGCAAAACGAACACCAAATAAACTTCCTTGATTACTGGCAGTAGTAAAGTCTGTACCTGTGAAGTTAAAGAACAAATCGCCCCAACCAATATTTCCATCAACAGCACCTGTTCCCTCAACACCAGTTAATGGCATATTACCATTGATAGCGACCCAGATACTATCCTCAGTTTCTCGGAGTGCAAGCTTGTATATTTCGTATACATTGCCACCAATTTGAAATCCAGTAACTCCATCATTTGGTGAATCTATGGCGTATTGCCAGCCACTATTATCAAAAGGATTTTGCCCTACTTTAAGAGCAATCCCATCATTGATACATTCAACAAACGTATTGGCGATAGTCCCATCATTGAGAGCAAATGTTGCGGATTTAGCTGGTTGTGCTGTAGCAAATAAGTAACCGCAAGTTGTGGTACAGGTAATCATTTGTGCAGAAAATAGAAGTTTTTTCATGGGTGAAATTTTTACTCTTAGGGGTGAAAGTTTTACTTTTAGGACTTACGCAAAGCCTCTATCTGTAGGGTGCGTTATCCTCTGCTATAGGAGAGAAGTATTCGGACTAATATCTTTCAAGTAATCTCAAATATTTAGATCCAAATCATTTTCACTCCAGATTAAGATTAACCCTTTTGTTGCAATTTACGCTTCATAGTTGAACCAACACCTAAAGCACCTAAGCCTAACAAACCTAACACAGAAGCAGGTTCGGGAACCGAAACCGAAGTTGATGGACCTGTTGATGGTAATGATGCAGCACCCCAAATAAAACCACTACCACCTGTAACGTTTTTGTTGAAAGTACCTGCACCTGTTGTTAAATCGATAGTAATTTGTTCTCGATTAGCTGTGTAACCGAACAGAGTACCATTTTCAAAGAACAAGCCATACACATCACTAAAGCCAATACTACCAATTGGATTAGCCGTACCATTTAGAGAAATCGAGAATAAAGTATCAGGAGTGCCGTTAAACAAGCCTGATGTACCCAAAAAACGGTTGTTTACTGGATCGAATACGAGATCGCCACTACTGTTGAAACCAGAGATATCCGCTATCAATGATGCTGCGCCTGTGGAGGTATTAATGGTATAAAGACTAGAATAACCTGCTCCATAAAGCACGTTTCCACTAGAAAAACCTAGGGCATTTATAGACGAACCAAGGTTGCCAATTAGTGAGGATGCACCTGTAATTTTATCGATGTTAAAAAGTTGACTAAATGTGACACCAAACAGATTATTGTCACTGGATAAAGCTATGTCAGTAAAGGAAACACCGCTACTTGATAAAGGGTTAAAAGTTCCAGTTGCACTATCAATGGTTCCCACCTGCCCACTGCCAGTGGATAGAAAAGATGTGGCTTGGGCTGGACTTGATGTTCCTAGAGTGACAAATGCTACACCCGTGGCGGCGATTGACAATGATTTCAGAATAGTTAAAGTTAAATTAGACATGTTTGTCAGTTCCTAATTTTGTGGTTTTATAGCGGCAATTGCTTGATATCAGAGATTAACTACTGATTGACTAATTTTTAGAATACATTAATTGTCTATAATTTTTGGCTCAATTTTTTGGCTCAATTTTGGCTCACTTTCTTACTGAGCCAAACAGTGAGCTAAGATTGACTTTCCAGGTGAGCTATACTATAAATCAAGCAAAAGTCAGGCAGGGTATAAAAGAGATGGGTACTAGGGCTTCTCACCAAGGGCTAAAACTTGTTGATGAACTTAGAAAAAATAAAGGCTGGAATCGTCAGGATTCTCGTTGGTGGCGTGAAATACCTACTTCAGTCTCAACTTTGAAACGGTTTTGGGAAGGAAAAGCTATTCAACCAGAGGTATTTATTAAAATTTGTCAAGCTGTCGGATTGGAAAACTGGGGAGAGATTGTTGATAATAGTCCCGTTCATCAACAAGCTGAGATTAGTTATTGCTTCGACTATGATAATGATTGGGTTGGTAGAACGGAACTAATTAACCAACTAGTTAATAAAGTGCGTAATTCTTGCCGAGTCTTAATCCTGACGGGGATTACGGGAATTGGGAAAACTGCTCTGGCGGAGAGATTAGCTTGGGAGTTAAAAGGGGAATTTATTAACTATTTCATAGTCAAATTTGACAGTCAGGATAATACTGATTTTGCCAGTGTCACAGCTCAACTGCTGATTAGTTGGGGAGAGAAGATTACGCCAGAAGATCGACAGGATACTCAGCGGTTGTTGAATTGGCTAGTTAGATCTTTCCAGGAAAATCCCTATTTGGTAGTCCTGGATTCATTGGAATTTATTCTTAAAGGAAATGTCGAGACGGGATGGAGCAATTTTCAGGATGAGTGGTGGGAAAAATTATTTCAAAAGTTACTATCAATAAATTTTTGTCAAAGTCGGATTATCCTCACCTCACAAGATTTACCAGCGCAGTTAGAAGCAATTGCCTTGGGTTCGCCCAACTGCTGGCATTGCGAACCTGTCAAAGGATTTATAGAATCGGAATGGTTAGAATTATTTGAGAACATCGGGCTAGAGATTGAGGGTGAATCAGAGGCGGTAAACTATTTAAAAAGGATTGGTGCTGCTTATGAAGGTCATCCCTTAGCTTTGCGAACAATCGCTGGTGAAATAGTTAGTCCACCTTTTAATAGTAATGTTGTCGCTTATTGGAGAAAGTACGGTCATGAAGTGGAAGAAGTTGAACAGATTCAGAAGGAAACTGAATTGGAGTCAAGGGAAGATCAACTGAAATTGGATCGATATAATCGTCGCTTGAAGCGAGCAGTAAAGCAGCGGGTGGAAAAAACATTCGATCGCCTAGCCAAGGATGTTTATAATGCTTATGTACTTCTTTCTTTTGGCTCAGTCTATCGTCGCCCAATACCAGAAAAATTTTTACTCAAAACTGTGGCAAGATTGGGTTGGGATGAAGATAAACAACAGGTGGCGTTAGATGCGTTGCGGGATCGCTATTTGATTGAGGAAGAAATCATTAATGATGAATTAGTTTTAAGACAACATAATTTAATTCGCAGCGTAGCCCTCAATCATTTAAGGAAATGGGATAATGAGAGGTAATGATAATATGCGATGCCAATTTTATCCAAATTCACAATTAATCTTGTAGGGGCGAAGCATTATGTTATTTTGATCTTATCGCGAGGGGCAGGGTTATTTTCATGTTATCGGTGAAGGCAGGGTGAAGCATTCGGATATAAATGTTATTGGTTTTCCCTGTTATCGTATCGCCCGAATGCTTCACCCCTACAGTATTTGTGGGTTATTTCCGGGTGATTGGTGGGTGATTGATTGATTATTTGCGGGTGATTGGTGGGTGATTGATTGGTTGATTGGTGCGCGATCGCACAATCAATATATATATATTACAATCAATGTTGTAGGGGCGAAGCATTCCGGCGATAACCTTTGGATTTCACCCGAATATTTATATCGGAATGCTTCGCCCTGCCCCCGAGGATAATCTTTTCATTCCACCCAAATTTTCCTATCGGAATGCTTCACCCCTACAGTATTGGTGGGTTATTTGCGGGTGATTGGTGGGTGATTGGTGGGTGATTGATTGGTTGATTGGTGCGCGATCGCACAATCAATATATATATATATTACAATCAATGTTGTAGGGGCGAAGCATTCCGGCGATAACCTTTGCATTTCACCCGAATATTTGTATCGGAATGCTTCGCCCTGCCCCCGGCAATAACAATAATCTGAATCTTGTTCATTTCACCCGAATATTTATATCGGAATGCTTCGCCCTGCCCCCGGCGATAACAATAACCTATCGGAATGCTTTGCCCTGCCCGATGATAACAATAACGAGACATCGCGTTATCAATATGTTATTTTAATCTTATCGGTGGGGGGAGGATTATTTTAATCTTATCGCGAGGGGCAGGATTATTTTAATTTTATCGCGAGGGACAGGGTGAAGCATTCGGATATAAATGTTATTGGTTTTTATTGTTATTATATCGCCCGAATGCTTCACCCCTACAGAATTGCATTATAATCGGATGATCTCTAAATAATTGAATAATTTCTCTAAATATGACAAACAATTTTTTTGAACCAGAAGTAAAAACTCAACCATCCCTAGAAAATATTGACTTTACCCAAAGCGGTGAGTTAATGCTAACTAACTTAGGAATCAAAATGTCATCACCTTCCCTAGATAATATCTCACCTTGGGAATTTGCCCATTACATGGCGGTAGAAAATTGGCTGACTGAATACAAACCTCAACCGAATGCGAATAATTTAGAAAAAGTACGGGGTTTTTTAGAAGCTTTCCATCATCTCTGTGAAGTAGAAGCCTGGGAAACGGCAAGTAAAATACTGTTCAGCCAAACCAACTTACCCAATACAAAAGAGTTGCACAAACAACTAGGTACTTGGGGCTACTATCGAGAACAAATTGAACTTTACTCCCGGATTCTAAATAAATCTAATCCAGAGTTAGATTGTATTTTACTCCATGGCTTAGGCTGGGGTTATTGCTATCTAGGAAAATCAGATTCAGCCATTTCCTACCATCAGCAACTATTAGATATTGCCAGTAAAACCCACAATCGTAAAGCAGAAGTACAAGCGCGACATGGTTTGGGTAGAGTTTACAGTTGGTTGAACGAAAAATATCAGACTGCACTTGAGTACCATCAGCAACAATTAGAAATTGCGCGGGAAATCGGAGATCGAGAAGAGGAAGGATATGCTTTAGATGAATTAGCTAGTATTTACTGTGGATTGGGACAATATCAGGAGTCTATTAAATGTGCCCAAGAAGGATTAAGACTAGCTTGTGAAATTGGCAATTCAGAGATGGAAATAAAGTTTGCAAGTAATATAGGTAGTACATATGGTGTTCTGGGACAAAACCGTAAGGCAATTCCACTCCTTTTACAAGTTTTGGCTGTCAGCCATAAAATTAGTAATCGCCGTCAACAATGGGTAGCACTGGATAATCTTTCCCTTTGCTACTCTAGCCTGGAACAGTATGAACTTGCCATTGAATATAGCAATCAAGCATTAGAAGTTATCCGTGAAATTGGCGATAGATATGGAGAAAATATCAGCTTGGAACATTTAGCCACAGTCTACTCTCGTTTGGGACAGCATGATACTGCAATTGAATGCTTTACGTCAACATTAACTTTCAACCATCAAATTGGTAATCAGCAAGCCGAGGGAGTAAGTATAGTCAATCTTGCCTATTGCTACGGTTGCTTGAAACAACACGAAGAAGCCATTAGTTATTCCCAGGAAGCGATGAGGATTGGTTGTGAAACTAACCATAACGAACTCCAAGGTTTGGCACTAGCAACTTTAGCTAATACCTACTGGCATCAAGGGAAATATATTCGAGGGTTACTTTTAGTAGGTAAGAGTCTGTTAGTTAATCCACCTTGGCAAAGTAACAATGGTCAGATAATTTTCAAAAAAGCGATTGAAATAATTAGTAACACCCTGAAGAAGCTATTCAATCCTTATTAAAGGGGGAGCCAGAATCGCCACTGTAGCAAACATTTATAAAATTGGGATAACTTCTTAATTTGGCACAGGCAGGAGAAAAATGAAAATTGCACAAAATTACCCTTTACCGACAACGGTTGACGAAGCGATCGCAATCCAGGAAAATCTCAGGAGCGAGATTATCACTACCGACCAACTGGGTACGGTACAATATGTAGCAGGAGTGGATGTGGGCTTTGCTGAAAACGATAGTCTATCGGTAGCAGGAGTGGCGGTTTTGAGTTTTCCGGATTTAGAATTGAAGGAGAAGGCGATCGCAAAACGTACCACTACTTTCCCTTATCTGCCAGGATTCCTCTCCTTTCGGGAAGTGCCAGCGGTTTTAGATGCTTTAGCTCAACTAACTATTGCACCGGATCTAATTTTATGCGATGGTCAAGGTATCGCCCATCCTCGTCGGTTTGGGTTGGCTTGCCATTTGGGATTACTGGCAAATGTACCGACAATTGGTGTAGCTAAATCTATTTATATAGGAGAACATGAAGAAGTAGGTGCGGAAAGAGGGAGCTGGCAGGCGTTGTGGGATAATGGAGAAGTAATTGGGGCAGTATTGCGATCGCAAACTAATGTTAAACCTCTTTATGTTTCTATCGGTCATTGTATCAGCTTGCCTACTGCGATCGATTATGTCCTTCGGTGTGCCCCTAAATACAGATTACCGGAAACTACTCGTTGGGCAGATAAGTTAGCCTCTGGAATTGGTAATGGCTAATTTATAGTTGATGGTGGCTAATGGCTAATGGCTAATTGCTAATTGCTAATTGCTAATAGATGTTTTTTGCTCCCTATTCTCTATTCTCTATTCTCTATTCTCTATTCCCTAATCCCTATTCCCTATTCAAAAATGAAAAAACTATCAATTTATCTAGTAAGCAGCCTCAATTTAGCTTTATTATTAGGTAATACTGGCATGATGGCTTGGGCAAATCCCTCAAATGTCCCAAGTATCATATCTCAACAAACCCAAACCCAAGGAGATTACAAAAAACAAGCCCTAGCCATAGTACCTCAAATTATCGAAGCAGCGAATAAAGAAGAAGACGAATACACCAAAACAAGCCTGCTGCAATCCGTAACGCGAGTCTATATTGCTAGCGGAGAATACGATAAAGTTTTACCTTTAGTTAACAGCATAAAAGACGAACAAATAAAAAGCGGACTTTTGGGTAGTATCGTCAGTCAATATATTGAATTCAACCAATTAGAAAGAGCCACTCAAACAGCCAAAGCTATTATAAATCAGGACGACCAACCTTGGGTATTTAGTGCCATTGCCGAAGCATATATAAACGAAGGCGAATACGACAAAGCCGCAGCTATCGCTAATGGAGCTAAGAATAAAAATATTAAAGTTTCCCTCCTCACCAACATCGCCACTAAAGCAGCTGAATCAGGGCAAAAAAAGAAAGCATTAGATTTACTAGCATCAGCCCTGCCCGTTGCCCAAAGCATGACTTCAGAGGAAACCACAGAAAAACCATATTTCATCGCCGAGATTGCCCTCGCGTATGAAAAAATTGGACAATCAGACTCCCGCTTCAATGCCCTGAATAATCCCGGCGATGATGTTTTAGTTAACATGATTCCATCTTACGCTGGGATGGAAGAATACGACAAAGCCATCGCCATTGCCAACCGCATCCAATCAAGAGAAACCAAAGCCAGTGCCTTAAGAGAAATTAGTGGTTATGCAGCCGGAAATGGTAAATACCAAAAAGCCAGAGAAATTGTCAATCAAATAGAAGACAAAACCATCAAAATATATGGATTAATCAACATCGCCGATATCGCTTGGAATGGAGATAAAAAAGAAGAAGCCAAAGCAATGTTATCGGAAGTTAAAGAAATAATCAAAACTACCCAACTGGAAGATAAAAGCAAAGTATATATCTTCACCAGTATGGCGACTTCCTACAGGCAGATGGGGCAAAAGGAGGAAGCATTAGCATATCTATCAGAAAGCTTAAATCTAGTCAAAAGTATTGAAGACAAATCCGAGCAAATCCAAACATTACTGGATATGGCAGCCCAATATCAGGAAATTGGTGAAAAAGACCAACAACTTGCCATATTACCTCAAATCTTAGACTTAATTAAAACCATAAACTTTAGCGAAGATCCATATATCAAATCTTTGTGGCTATCTTCAATTGCCAGACAGTATATCAAAAACGGTCAAGATGAACAAGCTCTAACCGTAATAAATAGTATAGAAAATCCTGAAGAAAGAGATCAAGGCTTATATGACATTGCCGTAGAATACGCAATGAATGGGCAATACAACCGCGCCATAGAAACAGTCAAAAAAATCAAAAGTGAAGAATTAAGAACAATAGCTAGAAACCTAGTCACCACAACATATATTTCCAGCTTAGTCGAAAAAGGACAATACGACAAAGCCATTCAAGAAGCCAACAAAATTACCGAAATCGACTTCAAAACAAACGCCTTAAATATGATTGCCTATAGCTACATAGAAAAAGAAGAATACGCCCAAGCCCTCCAAATCATCAACACCATACCCAACCCCCAAGATAGAATAGACGGAATAAACTATATCATCTTCCTCTACAGCAACAGCGAAAAATATGACAAAGCCATAGAATTAGCCAATACGATTACCGACCAACCAGCCAAAATATCAGCAATAATTAGTATTGCCAGCACCTACGCCTACAACGAAAAACCTAACGAAGCCATCAAACTCCTCAATACCATCGACATCAACAACATTAACACAAACGAACCAACCCAAACCCTATCAATCTTAACCAATATAGCCAGTACATACACCCAAGCCAATGCCAAACAAAAAACAGCCGAAATCCTCGCCAAAGCCATCCAGATAAGCAACCAAATTCCCAACTCCCCAGACAAAGGATATGCCCTATCCAGAATAGCCGAGCAATATATCGAAATATCCAAATAAAAAACCAAAATCTCACCCAAACCTCCGCGCACCTCTGCGGTAACCTCTGCGCCCTCTGCGTAAAAAAAAATTCCGAAATAATTTACTCAATGAAATCATCTCAATCTACTACTATCGCTTGCTTAAGCTTAATTTTATCCCTCAGTAACATCAATATTATTACTGCCGCAAATACCGCTGTCGCCCAATCAACCATAACCCAAAAATATCAAATTGATTATAAAGCACAAGCCCTATCCATCGTCCCCCAAATTCTCGAAGCAGCCAATCAACTTGAGGATGAAAACTACAGTAAACATGAACTTTTAAGGAAAGTAATTAGAATCTATATTGCCACAGGTGAATACAATAAAATTGATGGTGTAATCAACAGGATATCTAGCCAAGAAATTAAATCTCGCTTATGGCACAATGTCATAGTCGAATATGGAATATCAGGAGAATTACAACGTGCCTTAGCCATAGCTAAAAATTTACCAAACATAGATGCTAAAGACTACGCATTCCAGACTATTGCCGAGCAATATTTAAGCAACAACGACTACAACCAAGCAGTAAAAATTGCCGAAAATATTCAAAATAAAAAGACCAAAGCATATCTCCTCCTCAATATTGCTACTAACTACGCTGTATCTGGTAACAAAAAAGCAGCCTTGGATGTATTAGCTCAAACTTTTTATCTAGTGCAAAGAGGTGAATCTGAGGATTCTTTCTCAAATGAAGACTTATTAGCTCAAATTTTATTTCAGTATCAAGAAATTGGCATATCTGACTCTCGCTTTCAAGCTCTTGCTAATCCTAGCGATATAGTATTGTACACTCTATTTAACATCTACGCTAACGATCAAAAATACAACCAAGCCCTTGCCATTATTAATCAAATTAAAGAGCCAGACTATAAAACATCTACTTTACGAAGTATAGCAGATTCTTTTGCTTACGCAGATAAATACGATCAAGCGTTAAATATAGTCAATCAAATCGATGGTTTGTCTGAAAAACTTTCTTTGCTATTAAAGATTGGAGAAGTAGCTTGGATTCAAGATCAAAAAGATCAAATACCAGTAGTATTATCTCAAATACAGCCGATTATTCAGAATTTAACTATTGATGTAAATAACATCTCTATATTCAGCAGAATTGCTAATTTGTATAGCCAAGTAGGAAACAAAGACAAAGCTTTAGAAATAATAGCAAAAAGCGAATCATTAATTGGTAAATATGACAATCCATATAACAGAATTCAGCATATACTGGAGCTGGCACGGCAATACAGAGAAATTGGAGATAAAAACAAATCTATATTATTGCTATCACAAGCAGAAACATTGGTAAATACAAGTAAATTCAATGACGACGAATTGCCTTCTAAAGCATATTTTTTAAGTTCTATCGCTAGCGAATATGCTACAAATGGAGAATACGAAAAAGCTATTCAGTTAGTTAATACTTTAGAAAACTCAGAAGATAGATATCCAGCTTTATTAGCAATTATCGTAGGATATGCCACAAATGATGGATACAACCAAGCATTAGAATTCATTGATAATCTTAATTACGAAGAAGACAAAGAATATCTTTTAGAATATACCAGAATTGCCTATATTTATAACTATGTTGAAGCAGGAGAATTAGACAAGGCTGTAGAAGCTGCCAATCAAATTAAGAAACCCGCAAACAAAATCCAAGCCTTGATTTTTATCCTCAATGAATATGTGGAAAAAGAACAAGATAATCGCGCCATAGAAATTGTTAATGCTATTCGGGAACCTGAGATAAGATTGGATGCCTTAAACTATATTGCCTCCAAATACATATATAAAAAACAATACGACAAAGCATTGAATGTAATCAATTATATTCCCATCTCAACCAACAAAATATCCCTATTACTTGATATGGCTAAAGCTTATAACCAAGACGAAAAATATGATGATGCCATCAAATTACTCGATACTATCCAAATTAGCGATGATTTAGCCGATACTCCCAAATTAGTAGAAACATTAACCAAACTATCCAATATTTATGCCGATGCCAATGAAAAAACTAAATCAGGAGAAATCCTCACCCAAGCCTTAACCAAAGCCAACACTATCACCAATACCCAAAATAGAGTATTATTATTAATACCCATAGCAGAACAATTTATTAACCTAACCAAATAAAAAATGACAACCCTTTATATCGTAGGCACACCAATTGGCAACTTAGAAGACATCACCTTCCGCGCCATCAAAACCTTACAATCAGTTGATATCATTGCCGCAGAAGATACCCGCCATACCGGAAAACTATTAGAATATTTCCAAATCAAAACCCCCCAAATAAGCTACCACCAACACAACCGAGTCGAAAGATTACCAGAATTATTAAGTATACTAACAGAAGGAAAAGCAATCGCACTAGTCACAGATGCAGGAATGCCGGGAATTTCCGATCCCGGTTACGAGTTAATCAAAGCTTGTATTGAAGCAAAAATAACCGTAGTGCCAATACCGGGGGCAACAGCAGTAATTACGGCATTAAGTGCATCAGGATTACCCACAGATAAATTTGTATTTGAAGGATTTTTGCCCAATAGCGCTCAAGAGAGGCAAAATAGATTAGAATTTCTAGCAGGAGAATCGAGAACCTTAATTTTTTACGAATCGCCCCACCACCTGCGGCAAACCTTGCAAGACTTAGCCAATAGCTTCGGCGCTTATCGTCAGATTGTGCTGGGCAGAGAGCTAACCAAAGTATATGAAGAGTTTTGGCGGGGTAATCTAAAGGATGCGATCGCATATTATCAAACAAAAGAACCCAAAGGGGAATTTACCCTCGTTGTGGCAGGCGAAGTATCAGACGCACCCATCCTCTCAGAAGACACCCTCAAAGAAGAATTAATGGCAATCATGCTCCAAGGCATATCCCGCAGTCAAGCATCCCGACAACTAGCCCAAATGACAAAAATTTCCCGGCGCAAGCTTTATCAGCTAGCATTATCATTACCCGCACCATCTCAAGCAGAAGTAGAAAACATCGCCAACTCGCACTGATAATAACTGCTTTTACATTTCTCTCCGGAACATTTTAATCGCTTCTCCAGAATCGGTTTCTGCCATCAAAATGCAGCGTCTGAGCAAATCCAAATCCAGGTTACTAAGTCCAGGTAGCTGGCTGCGCTCAATTTTTTCATAGTTACCATCTCGGAGATGATATAAATTCAGTACTCCATCTTCCCAAAACCAAACTTCTGGAACACCCAAAGCTTTATAGCGTTCTAATTTGCTGATGCTTCCACTAGTAAAAATGACTTCAATCGCTAAATCTGGAATCGGCTTCGCACTCTCTATACAGTAAGATTGATCTGCTTGAGCAGAAACAACTCCTGGTTTTTCCTGAGTCATCGCCCCTGTAGGTTTGAAGAAGATTCCCTCTTCGACTAGAAATGTAGTTATTAAGTAACCGATGATATGAGCAAAAGTTTCGTGGTATTCTCCCGGCATGATAATCTCGATTGTTCCCTCAGAGTAAAATAGTCGCACTCCAGGAGAATCGTCAAAGCCCTTTTGAATTAATTTGAACTGTTCCCATGTGCCATGATGAACAATCCGTTGATCCGTGGTTTTATTTAGTAATAGGGGCATGGTATCTGCATCTTGTTCTATCGTCTAATATATTCTGGCTCCCAAAGCTTACAGTAACGACGAATATTTTTTATTTTTCATACATATTAGCAGTTTACTAAGGAATTTACAAACGAGATTGTCTAAGCGCACAATTAGCCATTAGCCATTAGCCATTAGCCATTAGCCATTAGCGATTCGCAATATCTCCCGCACTGCCATTAAAATCTGCCCTAATTTATTCTTCCCACTACCATCTTTACCACATCCCCAATAATAATCTATCGGTGAATTTTCCACAAGTAACTCATCGCCTGTCCCTAAAAGTATCTCGCGGATATCGGTATGGGTTTCAAATTTTCGCAATACTCCTTTTTCCATAATTGAGTCTTTAACTTCTTCCCAATCGCTACGCAAAGGGTGAGTGCGCTGCCTCCCCATTCTTGCCGCCATCCCAGGGTTTTTTGCCGTGCGGATTTTGTCAAACCAGTCGGCATCAGTGGTAATAAACTTTTGGGCTTGAAAATAATGTTCGCTTGTCATCCACCAATCACCATCTAGTTCAAATCCGTGGTGAGAAAAGTTGGAAAAACAACCATATTCACCTCTGGTACTGTAAAAGTAAATGGGCATAATTTTTATCCAAGGAGGGCTTGGGGAAAGTGCGTCGCTAATTGATGATGGTTTATTTTTAACGCAAAGGAAGGCGCAAAGGGCGCAAAGGTTTGTTATTGGTTTGAAAATCGACTATTAAATTCTGTGAATATCCGGTTTTCTTTCGTCCAATCAAGTACAGAAAATAATATCATTTCAAATCTACCATGAAATTCACCACTTGGCAAGAGGAAATCGGCAAACATTTGGGCAACCGTTGATGGCTGATTTCTAAATACGCCACATCCCCATGCTCCTAAAACTAGGGCATCACAACCATGGTAAAGAGCCAAGCTCAATAATTTGGCTCCGCGACTATAGAGAATTTCGGGTATTTTTTCCATATCTTGAGGTTGGTTTCTCCAGACTTCGCCAGCATTGGGGGCTGGGCTGGTGATAAAGTCTACAAGATAAGGTGTCTTTAGTAGGGTGCCATCATCGTTTTTGAAAACGGGACAATTAGGTGAGTAGATGATGCGATCGGAGTATAATAGGGATTTGTGAGAGCGATGAAATTCGTAGTATTCGGGACATTTTAACAGGCTTTTGTATAGTGCGGAACTTCGGGCTAGGCTTTCTTCTTGGGCTTGTGTGCCCCTGAGAAATCCACCGCCAGGATTTTTGGCAGACGCAAAATTTAATACGCCAATCTTTTTAAACTTTTGGGTTAGTGCTATCCTTTCTCCTCCCATAAGAGTGGTTTCATTCCTGACTTCAAATTGAGTCTTTGAGAATTGAGGTTGGCTGTCAATAACGTTATTTTCGATAGTGGCGAGAGTTTCCGGATTGTAACATATTGTTTGATCTAGACAGGATGCTAAGGCTTTGCTAATATCCACTCTTTCCCCATCAGGGGTAGAGTAGTAGCCTGTTTCCAGGATTTTGATGGTATCTTGTGCGATCGCAATTTTTCTCATTGTTTTCCTCTGTTATAAAATATAGCAACCGCCACAGCGGTTAAGACCTTCTAAGCTAGCAAGTTTTAACAAGGGGCTGCCATCCCCTTGTCCTAACCGCCCTGGCGACTGCTATAGTTAAGTAATTTGAGGTTAGAGTAATCAGCCGAATTACAGCGGTTCCCCCTCTTA
>DOIX01000267.1:40297-54111 GCA_003511885.1 Cyanobacteria bacterium UBA11153 | reverse complement strand
ATTAACAAACCAATTGCTTAAATGTTGAGGATCGATTAAGTGTACCTCATTACGGCGGAAACCGCTATAAGCTGCCACGCATTTAATGTGTATACTCCCACACCCTACACCCCACAACCCACAAGCCTTTCAACAAATTTAATATCCAATTTAGATGCGCCGCAGCTTACTCCTCTCTTGGCGTTAGAAGATTATTTATTTTATTCCTTACACCCAGAAGCCCGGTTTATTGAATAAACCAGAATTATTGACTACTGCAAATTTCGGGACAACTTCAAGTTATTGATTGTCCTAAAAATTCTTCGTATCCTTGCTTGAACTTTTCCTTCCCATTCTCCTCTACAATAGTGCCATGAGCCATAATCACTCGCTCAAAGTCCCAGGAGAGAACCTTTTCAACCGACTTTCTCACTTTCTCCTTTTCCGTTGTGGCAATTCGCTCCAATAACGATGGACTCAGACTTTTATATCCTCCTATTACTCTGGTAGCCAATTGGGTAATCAATGGAAAACTATCATCAAAGTGGAAGGCAGTATCAGTCAGAATTAGGGTGCGACTTACCGAATGAAAGAACACAGATTCATTGAGTGAATCGAAACCACTTAAAGCCAATGTTCTAAATCCATCAAAGAATATATATTCAAGACCATCCCACAAACTTTTGCCATCCCTATCTATTTTTTTGTCTATCGATAAATCTGGTTTTTTAACCTCTAAACCAGGAGTAGCCCAAAATGTTGCCTTTGGGTAATTATTTTTGAAATTAGCGGCAAATAAATAGTGATAAAGATTAGGAGCAATGATATGGCTAACGGTTCCCAGTTGTGCAAGCTGAGTCACGATTGCATCATTAATCTGAATTGGAGAAATAACGGCTAACTCGCGATTGGCAAGCCGAATTACCGTCATCCTTGTCCCCACACTGAGTCCAAAATAACGGAAAGACTGTTCGGCAACCCAAATATCTTTATCAATTTCTCTGAGCATCTCAAAATTTTCAACGATAAACTTAGATCAGATTAACTCACTTTGTCTGCGGCAGTAAAATCGATCGCAGTAAGCGATCCTCTGTAGGAGTCACTTTGCGATCGCACCTTGATATGATAACACTCGCCAAGGCAGTCAGGACATCAAATGATATGATCTTGATTTTCTACCACTTACTTACTTCTACCAACTGCCCTTCTGAAGCATCTATCTGTAGTATCGGTAATTGATGATGGTTTATTTTTAACGCAAAGGGGGGGAAATCATTCTTTTCTTGTTCCCTCCCCTTAATAAGGGGAGGGCTAGGGTGGGGTTTGCTATGAGTGCAAAAACCGGATGCTCCCATTTTCTATATTCCATTATCAACTACAAACCCAAGATTTAACCAGAAATTCCAGTGATTTTCAACTACACTTTTAGCAATATCGGAATCATCTTTATCTAATGGAGAATTCCAGTCAAACTCATTGCTATAAGAAGAGTCATCTAATTTATTCAATACCCACTGAGCGGATGTAACCTCTTTAGCCTTTTGTGCTGGAACAATCGAAGACAAATACTCTCTAAAAAATTTACGACTTAGATGTGGATGAACTATTCCCATAGTAACAGCAATTTGAGGAGAAACCCAATTACCTTGCTTAAAACTAAATTGTAAATCTTGAAAATAACTGGGATTGCGGCTGACAAGGATGCAAGTACAACCAACTAGAGTATGTCGCCAAGCTTTTGTCCGAATAATTTCTGACCAATAATCTGGCTGTACTTCAAGCCGTTTTGCCACCTCTAGAAACTTCTTCATTGCTGGTTTAACCCGTTCATCTCCACCCCAATATAGATTAAGTGCATGAAGATAGTATGGTATATTTTTATCATCATTGCCAAGCCATCCAAAAACTCGCGAATCAGGGATAATTAAACTCATGATTTACCTAGATAAACTAATCAAATTATTGCCTCTTATACTAAATCCAGCTTAATTACCCCCGTTATCTTTAAAAAGGCTCTTAGGCAGGGGGGCAGGGAGCAGGGGAGAAAAATCATTGAGATGATAACGGGGGTTTGAAAAGCGGATTTGGTATTAAACTCGACAAAATTAAGCTAATTGAGAATTAGTTGGATTACTTAAGCCAAGTTGTACCCGCAGTTGTGCGCTTGATATTGTTTGCGATCGTTTTTTGGGAGATTTCGGTAGTTTTGGTATATCCTCAAGTGTTAAGACTGGTAGTTTAAGAGCCGCTTGGAAATCATCAATGCTTTGTGCCAATTCTTCCAGAGTGCGTCCAAATGGTTCAACTGGATTCTCAGTACAACCAATAATCTCTCCATCGTCACCATAAATCACTTCTCGAATCGCATAATCGCCGTCTTTTTCTTGGAAAACACGATAATCCCAGCTAATCATAATTCTTCCTCTCTGCCACGAAATAAAAATGTATTTCCTCGCTTTTCACCGATGCGCTGTATTTCTACAATTCGCACTTCGGTATCCACGTCATATAAAATACGAAAATCACCAATACGAAGTTCCCAATCAGCTTTTTCATTAGGTCGCATCCGCTTTCTGTTTCGCGTTTCAACAGTTGGCTCGTATTGAAGTTGTAGATCAATCCCGTCAATAATCTCATTTTGCTCGTGCTTCTTAAAATATTTCAAATCTTCAATAGCTTCATCTGTATATGCAATCTCATACATGGGTTGACTATCTCTTGTCTGCCTTTGTATTAATCTCGCTAGCAAGGTATAATACAAGTTATAACTTACCTATATTGTATCTCAAATCCCGATCTCTGAGATTCTTAACTGACTTGATCAAGCAGGATTCGCATATCCTGTCAACATTTCCTTAGTCCTTCAATAATAATCTCTGTCTTGACCGAATTAGCGATAAAACAACTACGATGGGCTTCCTCGTGCATTTCCTCAATTTGCTTGGCTGTAGGTAAATTATCTTCAGCAAAAATTATCTGTGGGTGCAGGTTAACTCTTGTAATAGCAAGCTGGCCATTTTCACCTTTACTTAGTAAACCTATTGCGCGATCCTGATAACTATTAACCAAAAATTTCTTCTTAGCTGCAATAGCTAGAAACCAAAGCATGTGACAACTTGAAAGAGAAGCAATAAAAGCTTCTTCGGGATCGACACCAGCAGGATTAGAGTATGGTATAGGAACAACATGAGGTGAGGGAGAAGCAAGAATCTCAGCTCCTCCATCAAATTTCCAAACATGCTCCCGACTATATTGACGATCGATAAATTTGGCTTCGTTACGCTGCCATTGTACAACTGCTATATGCTCAGACATTGCTAACTTTACCATACAAAACCTTTTCAGATAAATCGGATACTTCTACCAATTGTCCTTCTGGAGAAAGGTGAAAAATTGCTATGGCATCCTGCCCCGCAATTATCCCCTCAGAGAAGGTAAAAAAGCCCATCCTATCCTGCCCCAATTTTACATTAGCCAAACAACAAATATCCGCTACACTATTGGACAAAGGTATTTGAATGCGATAGCGTTTGTGCCTGTGTCCGCATAAAACTAATTTGGGTTGAAGGGATTCTACTAACAAACGAGCATATTCATTCCCAACTCCATTGAACCAACCAAACTTTGCTGCTTCAGTTGGGTTGATAATACCAGAAGGCCAGTCATGAAGCAAGAGGATATCAGCAGATGATAAATCCATCCCTTGGGTAATTTCCACCTCGGTAAAGCCTACATATTTTTTCCGAGAAGATTCACTAATTAAAGAAATATCTGGACGCTGTTTTTGAAATATTTCTGGATCGTAAATACCAGAAACTCCCACTACTTTTAACCCTGAAAGCGTTACAGTCCCCACACGTCCAAGATAATAACAGTTATTGGCAATTTTACCTCCTTGAGGTATTTGATCTATAAATCCATAAGGTTCGTGATTTCCCGCAATAAACCAAACCGACCAAGGAAAAACCGCTTTACCCGTATAAAAATCAGGAAAATCACCTAACTTACGATACTTTTGCGGTCCTGGAGTTGTCGTTAAATCCACCTCATCTCGGTGTGGCTCAAAATCGCCAACTTGGAGGACAAAAGCCAACTGTTTATTGTTTTTTTCTTCCCAATCAGTTAGGAGTTTTACCATCAGGTGCATATTGCCGTGGACATCACCCACAGCAGCAAAGTAGATATCTTCAGTATTAGACATAATCTTTAGGTTGTGACATTCTCCCCCGCTAAATCAGTCATCTATGTATAAGCTATACTTTAGCTAAAGTCTGTTGAGGGTTCAGATAAGCAAGTGGGAAAAGCATCATCAATTTTGGCTCTACCTAACCAAGTCGCTTTCCTGCTATATTGCGATCGGCTTCGCCGGAGCGCAAGCTATCGCAATCCTCTGTTAGCACATTTTCCATTCCTCAAACCCTAGTCTCCAGCCCCTAGTCCTCAGCCCCTAGCTAGTCCCCCATCCACTCCTTTATATAAGACATCCTTAGCGATTATCTGTATTTGTTTTAATATTTCAATCTCACAAAACTTAATAAATTCAAATTATACTATTTTACTTCACTTTTGGCAACGATTTTGCGTTATTTGAGGTCTGTGTTATAATTTAATGCTGGGTCGTACATTGCCTTTTTTTGGTCATCGTTCGCTGAAACCCTTGAAATAGCGTCAAAAAATTACCAAAATTTTATTTTGTCGTGGCAGAAAAAAAGCTAGATCGACATGTACTTTTGTTAAAAACACCCAAAACCACTCACTAATTAATGAAGTTGTGTGAAGAGAGAGGAGTGTGATTTGACAAAAAAGTCAAAATGTGAATTAGATTTTCTTTCGCGTTACAGCGCTTCCCGACTTATACAGCAAGCCCTAATATAGCCATCCTATTACAGAATGCTCCGTTGAAAGCCCCCGTGTTTTACTCGGTGTATGGATTTTAACGGAGATATTGCACTATTTAAACCAAGCTGTTAAGCAGCTAAATTGAATAATAGACATCTCCAGAAACTAGGTTTTTATCCAGACAAGGCAAGGATTTGAGATTATTTTTTGGAGAGGTCTATTGCTTTTCCTCCTCCTTTTTAAAAGTCACATGCCAAGATACTTTCCCACAATTCGGGCATTTCCTCAAATTTCTGGAATTCCCCACAGCCGCGAATTCCCCCTAAATCCCAATATGATTCTTCAAAATCACACTTCATATCATGTCCGGTCGATTACCATGAATAAAAATTCCTGAAACCATTGCTTTTACGGGATCGCAATTATGGGCAATTCTCAGGACATGATATCAAGCATTTCATAAACCATTGGCGCGAATCTGCTTCCATTGATTCTGCCCAGGAAGAGGGCAAAATTGACGCAAACAATTTTTGGATAAAGTTCATAAAAAATCTCCTGAGAAACCCTGCGCCAAACAAACTAAGCTGCGGCGCATCTAAATTGGATAATAAATTTGTCGAAAGGGGTGTGGGGTGTGGGTTTTTTGGTGTGGGGATATACAAATTAAATGCGTAGTAGCTTATCAGCCCAGGGAAGAAAACAAATTATACTTCATTCTCCCTACGCCTCTTTCGGGATAGATGCTGTAGTCTGGATTCGCCGAAAAAGAATAGCAAGGGACAAGGTTGAACCCGGAAAAGTGATTGCCCAAAGCGCCGCAATCCAAATTAATGGATGGAAGTACATTTGTAGGGCAATAAAAGGAAGCAACAACCCATTTGCAGTTAAGAAAAACCGCACAACTCTATCTAATCCGTTACCAGTAAACACCGTTGCTGCAAAGAGAGTAGACAGACTCATGAAGCTATAGCCAAGTATATCCACAGCATACAAGAATGAATCGAAGGGCACGAACATAAATACTTCTATCCCCTCAATCTTTCCGCCCATAACTCTGGGTGCGACTAGTGTCAGTTGGACAAAATAGACGATGCTAATTAATACTGTATATACAGTCGCAAATGCAACTGCTACATGACTCCAAATTTTGCGATCGCGGGATGCTAATTGATGGATGCTAACTACGAGTACTAGAAAGGAGGAACCTAAAAAAAGCGAAGGTGTTAGAAGTACGATCAGACCAAGAGGCGTACTCATACTTTCGGCACCACCTTGAGATCCCAGTAATCCCAACCATTCTCCTAGCTGTCCGATAACGTAAGTAATGCTAAAGACTGTAGCAAGGACAGCAGACCAAAACCCGACAGTCTTGGTTGATGGCGAAATCTCCCTTGTCATAGCTTATGTGCCTTGTATTGTTAGGAGTTCTTTGAGTATTGTAGCTATTGTCCCTAATTACGATCTAAATTAGTCGGTATTAACTTATCTATTATGGGATTTCCTCCTTTTCGGTTTCGTATACTAACAGTAGCTATCTCCTAGGGTTTTCGCAATAATATAATTCTTCCTCATCCAAAACAGACAACCATGTCTGGTCTGCGATCGCCACTGATTTCCATGGCTCAACTATCCTTGTAAACGAGCATAAATCTCTGGCGCATTAATCTGTAGGTCCTTCAACACGGCTATCATACTCGTACCTGCATTGCGTAAGTAATGTTGCTGCGTTCCCGGCTCAACTAACATCCCACCGCTGTGATGAATCGCCACCACTTTAAATTCATCGTCAAACACAGGTGAACCGGAAGAACCGGGTAGGGTACTCGTGGTGTATTGCACGACTTTGCTATCAGCATAGGCGACAAAGTTATTCTGGATCGAGATTTTCTTCAGGTGTCCGCCTGGATGCTGAATAATGGCTACGCGATCGTCTCGCTGAACTTGCTTACTTTTAAGGATAAGGGGACTACCAAAAGAAGGTAAATCTTCCAGAGAAACAACTGTATAATCTAATTCAGGATTCGTGTAAAACGCACCTCCTGGTAATGCCTGAGCTGTTTGTATTTCGCACTCTTTCCCATTGATATCCAGTTGATAATTAAAGGTATATTCAGTCTGTTCGGCTTCCTCTAGACTGGCGATAACGTGATTGTTAGTCATCAACAAATCCGGTGCAATCATGAAACCTGTACCCGCACCCTTGGGAAGCCGCAAATGAACCACAGCTTTTGCTGCTTCAAGGGCTAAGTTCAAAATGTATATGTGGCGTAAAGTATTTTCTCCAATTATCTTTTCCTGCACATCAGCCACACTACTCATTCCCCGCCATCGGTCAATCAAGCGGCTAGGAGTGGCTGGGACATCGAGAGGATACTTCTGAAATAGTTCTAGAATGAAGTCTGAATCTTGATCGCCAGCAAAAGGTTGAATGTAGTTAAGGAAGACACTTAAGGCTTCTTTGCCGTAAGCCACCTGTCCGAATTGGGACAAGAAGCGCATCACTTCCACAGAGACTCCCATTGGGGAACCATCCAAATCGAGCCGTGCTAGGATTAAATCCACCTGGGGGACACCTTCCAACGCCCCTGCAACCAAACGTCTGCGATCGCGCACATTGGCAAAGTCGGGTAATTTCTGAACAATACGGGTCAGTCGTTGGAAGTCCGGCTGAGATAGTTGAACAGTCATAGTTATTACTCCTATAGCAAGAGGATTGTTCCATTTTGGCTTAGGGCAAGATTTAGTTGTTACGACTTATTGGTCTTGTGCGGCGATCGCTACCCAATTTGAGTGTGTTGACACAGCTTCTCTACAACCCAATTGCCCTACTCTGCCTTTTCACGTTTGCGTTTTTCGATTTCGGCGATCGGTAATAGCAATGTTTCCTCTATATACATTTCTGTATCTAGGTTTACATTGCCTGCCTTCAGACAGTCAATTAGCAGTTCGTTAGCATATCTATATCTTTCAAGTTTAAACCTCTCAGCCTTAGAAAGTTTTGTGACAAATAGCTTTCGATGCTTTCCCATCAAATGCACTAGTGTGGATATCCACTTGTCCTTGTTTTCTTTCCACCAATTTCTATAGATAGCCCAATCTTCTAAAGAGTCATATTCCTCTAGCTCTAAATTATATAAATGTATTCTCAATTCATTTATCCCTTCTGCTAGCTCTTTGTCCAGTTTATTGGCATCTTCATATACTTTATATAAAAGAATATCTAAATCTCTTAATTGTTCGGTATCGAATTCTTCTTCTTGATCTAAAAAATCTTCCTGAACAATATTCTTCTGTTCAGCATAATGATAATTATTTAATTCTGTAGATAAGCTGAGTTTTTCTTTATCATCTGATCTCTCAAAATCACAGTAATCTAAAAAATCAGATAAAATACCCTCAAAATTATAAGCGCATTCAAGGGCTATTTTGAGATTACGATCTAAGCGAAGAGGGGTAGCAAATTCGCCTGCCACATTCGCGCTATTAAAATAGTGAATTAGATCTTCATTAGGAGAAAATTCAATCAATCCAGAAATAAGTTTATCCTCAACTTTTTCCGCGAAATTAGTATCTTGTCCGCGAATCCAATAATTGTCAAAACAAAGATAAAATGCTCTCAGAGCCAACGGCTTAAAAACTCCATTCACCTCAATGGACTTATCATAAGTCCATTGGATAAAATTCTGTAGCGACTGAGTTTCTTCACTTGCTTCGATTTGCTCTTTTATGATTAATAATAGTTCACTAGCATCGCTAATTATTTCCATTACAAGTAGAAATATTTGCCGCCAATGAGATTCAAAAATATGAGAAGTAAAACATTGGAGGAGTTTTTTGTCACTGGAAATGCCAACAATGTGTTGTGCGACACAGTATTCTTGAAACGTCAAGTGTGAAAACGACCAAACCTTCTGACTTCGCTCAATCAACAATCCATGCTGCGATTCAATCGCCCTCAACACCGCCCGACTATCCCGCTGCCCAATCTTCAAAAACTCAGCAATATACCCCTCTAATTCTGCCTGCTCAAATAACACATACTGCGGTTGCTCAAACTTCTTCACCGCCAGATAGCTCAATAACTTCAGCTTCCGCTCTACCGACAAATCCCGATAAATATCATCCCGCTCAATCTCCCGCGACTTGTCCCACTGCTCCAGCAGTAACTCCAAACCTTCCTCATAAAGCTTTGAACGCTTAGAGTAAAACTTCCCTGTCTGGTAAAATACCGCACAAGTCAAACTCAGTAAAATCGGCGTAATTGCTAACTCCCGAATCGGCTTATTTTCCTCTAAAAATATTTGTTCCAGAAACTCTTGCGCCCTCGCCAGTCCCGCCGACTCATCCTGCATCACCGTCGTCAACCAATGCTCTGCAAACGATCGCACTTGCAGCTCATTAAAATCTGCCACTTCCACATAATCAAACCGCTCAAACCGGGACTCCTGGCTCTGCGTTCGACAGGTTACAATTACTTGCACCTGCGGATAGGTACGAGCAAACCGCTTAATTTCCTTGGTAATGTTCTTCCCATCCTCTCCCGTCACCTCATCCAACCCATCCAGCAGCACCAACGCTCGACCTTGCTTGAGTAAAGTTTCTGCATCTGATAACTGCCAGCACTGCTCTAGATAACGCTTTAGCGAATAGGCAAACTCACGCCCATCCTCCACAAATTCTCGCAGCTTAATCAACACGGGAATCCGGTGCGCTTGTAAATTTCCCGCATTGCACTCCATCACTACTCGCTGTAAATATGTCGTCTTCCCCGAACCTGGTTTACCGACTACCATTAGGTTGGTATTCTTCGCCAACACTTCAAGCCCCGACACCCGTTGCCGCTCTTTACCCAAGCCAATGCGATCTAAACTGCGATCGCTAGGATTCTTACTGAAATCCTGCCACAAGTCATCCAGTTCTGACCTACAAGTACTGCTCAACTCCTCCAGAATATTGACATCTACAAACAACTCACCCAACGACACCCAACGATCCACACTCCAAAGCGGCATCGTGCCATGCAAGGATTGGATGTTATCGTGAAGAAATGATCGCACTTTTTCCACCAAACCATCAAGCTCAGAAATTGTGTCACTTGGTGCATGAGAATGCCTTGGCAAATCAATCAAAGGACGCAGTTTGTCGATACGTCCCTGTACATCAAGACCAGATTGCGATCGCACGTACTCCAACAATGCCCATAGCGCTTGTCTACCCGGTGCAATTTCCCCGTAGTCCGCTAGCTTACAGACCATATCCGGGATGAAAGTCGCAACCGCACCACTCCAAGTTATCCATTGCAGCACAGGAGTATTATTGCCCAGTGCTGAGACTAAGATGGAGCGACGGTCTTTCTCAAGTTCCATGAATGGTCTGAGAAGTTCTACCAACTCATTGATAGTAGTGGGTTCTAATCTCACCCTCAGTCCAACCTTTCAACTCTGTAATCCCGATAGGTAAACTATAACCTACTCACTGAGGAAGGCGGTGAGTGCGATAGCTTCGCTCGCCTTCGGCATCGCATTTTTCCCGTTGGGGGACTTTTGGGTTATTATGCAGCAATCCCTTACACAACTTTCAGGAGGCTCCAACTTCAATTTTTACCGAACTGCTAAATAAAGTAGTCGATCTGGATCCTCATCTTCTCAAGCAATACGGAGATCTTGCACTATTTAAACTACTAAGCAACTTTGGCTAAAGAGCGAACAGTTAAAATTTCATCAGGGCGTAAAGCCTCTACTGTAGAGATTGGGACAGCGATCGCTCTGAGAGATTCGCCGACAGCATTAAACACTTCTAGCACACATCCTTTTTCACCGCCACTTGGATGATCGACAAAATCAATCAAGGTAGCGATATCCCCTGCTTTAAGTTCATATTCTGGAAAATCACGAGTTAAAGCCACTTCCTGATATAGTTCTGGTATCATTTTTAATCCCCTACAAAGGTTGAAGCGTTACCAACTGAAACTTGCCGTCAATCTCTCGTCTGAGCCAAATTGTCACCACAGATAGAATTTTACCATTTACACCAACCAGTTCTCCTGAAACTTGATAAAAGATGCCATACTCGTTCCTTCTATCTTCAATCGCCTCACCCCTTGCTACAAGCAATTCAATAGCTCCTTTCAGGGCTTCTGGGTTTTCTGATGTAAATCCAGCCTGTGCCAAAAACTTTGATTTATCATTTCTGGGTTTCTGTACCAATAGGTAACGGGTTATTTTATCCTCTGGTATAACCGCATCTTCTGGAATCTTCACCCTGAAACCTCTGGACTATTTTGATGTTGATTATATAACACACTCTCCTGCATTGACAAGCTGTACGCGATCGCGTACAGTCTCGAACATCGTCTCACTTGCCACTGGAGCCGAAGGCGATAAGTAGTCTGACAAAAGAAAACAACACTATGTTAAGTTATGTAAATAAGCCTCAAACCCAAACTTATGACGAATGACGAATGACGAATGACGATCTTCACCGTTAACTTTAATTGTGTCCACCTACTTAGCGAAGCGCTGCTGCAAGCAGATCGAGAATTAAACCCGGAAGTTGCTTGCTGGTTAACAGCATATCCAATATAATTGACATCTCCAGAAACTAGGTTTTCATCTAGATAGGATCAGGGATTGTTTTGTGTAGATGTCTAAATAGAATTCAACCACATAAGTGGGGTTGAATTAATAGTTGGGCGGCAACTTGCGAGTTCGAGATCATTCATGGATAGGCGAGATTTCCTGAAAATATTTGCTTTGACGTTGATAGGATCTGTAAGTATTGCCTGTGGTGAAGAGCTGCAAGCAGATCGAGCGGCATCTAACAAGAAGCGTATCGCAGTCATCGGTGCTGGACTAGCGGGTCTTGCTGCGGCACGGGAATTACACGGACAAGGGTATGAAGTTGTTGTCGTCGAAGCTCGCGATCGCATCGGTGGTCGAATTTGGACTAGTACTAAGTGGTCTGATATGCCCTTGGATTTCGGGGCAACGTGGATTCATGGAATTCAGGGTAATCCGTTAACTGATTTGGCTGAACAAATTAAGGCTAAACGGCTTACCACTAGTTACGACAGGACAGAAACCTATAACACTCTAGGACAGCCACTATCCCAGGCGGAAGAAGTTCGCATGGAGGATTTGAGGAAGAAAGTGTTCGGGACTCTGGAGAAGGCACAGGATGAGGATGCTGATGTCTCAATTCGGCAAGTAATTGAACCGTTGATGCACCAATTTGACAAATCCTCCGAGGCATACCGTTTCATCAACTTTATTCTAAGTGGTGAGATCGAACAGGAGTATTCGGGAAGCGCCGCAAAACTCTCCGCACAATGGTATGACAGTGCCAAAGAATTTGATGGAGATGATGCTCTATTCGTTCAAGGATTTAGAGTTATCCCAGAGTTTCTAGCGCAAGGGTTAAATATTGAACTCGGTCAGGTAGTGAAAGAAATTCAATGGCATCAATCGCCCGTTCGAGTGATTACCCAAAAGACCGAGTTCACAGCCGACTGTGTTCTAGTGACTCTGCCGCTGGGGGTTTTGCAAGCTGGAAATGTCCGTTTCACCCCTGAATTACCTCGCAACAAACAGAATGCGATCGCTAAACTGGGCATGGGTGTCTTGAACAAATGCTATCTTCGATTCCCCAAGGTTTTTTGGCCTGCTGATGTTGATTGGTTGGAGTATGTGTCGGAAAGGCATGGTGAGTGGACAGAGTGGGTAAGCTTCAAGCGGGCAGCCAATATGCCCATACTCCTGGGATTTAATGCTGCCGACAGGGGGAGAGAGATGGAAGGATGGTCGGATCGACAAATTGTTGCCAGTGCGATGGAAACCTTAAGGAAGATCTATGGCAGAGGCATACCCGAACCTACCGATTACCAAATTACTCGTTGGGCAACCGATCCATTTTCCTTGGGTTCCTATTCATACAATCCTGTTGGCGCAGTGCCAAAGATGCGTCAAGAGCTTGCCGCACCACTAGAAAAGTCTGTGTTTTTCGCGGGCGAAGCATCTAATCAGGACTATTTCGGTACTGCTTCCGGCGCATATTTGTCTGGTCTCCGTGCAGCCAAGGAAATCCTGGCAATATGAGGTGGTATTGCCCAATATATCACACTTTCCTATATTAACAAACCGATCGCGATCGCGTACCCTGCCATATTTTTTCGGTTGTCCATATCTTTAGCCCTCTAATTACTGGCTAAAAGAATTTGTGTAGCTGTCAATTGCAGATTTGGAAAAACAGATGAGACAAGAGAATCGCTTCCTTGAAACATAGCTTCTTCATAGAATCCTGCTACTAATGTTAATACTATCACTACAGCCCGCTGCGGATCGACAAGCCAATATTCTGCGATTCCTCTTGCTGCATATTCAGAACGTTTGTAGCGATAATCTCGCTGTTCATTTTCGGTTCCAGGAGAAACTATTTCCACAACTAAAGCGGGTGGAGGCATATCAGGCATAATAATACTTCTTGTCCTGCTACTGAGGGTAGTAGCGAGTTCTTCTGTTAGTACGATTAAGTCAGGAATTCTGGTAGTGCTGCGGAAGCCAGTCACGACAATTTCTGTACCCCGACGTAATAATCTCGGTGGCACAAATTGTCCGAAGGCAAAAAGGAGGAAAATTGCGATCGCATTATTCAAATCGCTTTCTGAAGGCATTTCTACCAACTCTCCATTGACTAGTTCATAGCGGGTATCTGTGCCGTCGTCATAGTTGAGGTATTCCTCCAGAGTCATAATTCGATTGGTAGCGATTACCATAGGAATTCTTCCTTGACAAATACAGCTTATATCTCAATATACCTTATGGTTACAGGGTATGAACATGAGGTAATTATTTTTTGTGATCGCCTGCGGAAAAATCATCGCATTTCTCGAAAATCGCTGGAGGTTGATTCCTTGATATATGGTTACTTCAGCCTTTGGATCTCTCCAGTTACTTTTGGGAAATGGTATACAGCAGTTCCCGCAGTAATGAGGTACACTT
>DOIX01000267.1:0-40038 GCA_003511885.1 Cyanobacteria bacterium UBA11153 | reverse complement strand
ATTTCTACTACTGTACCTCATAGAAACGGGAACCGCTGTATAGCAATCCTAAATAGGTTGTGGCAATTTTGAAAACTGTGATCCTTGCTCTGACTGGGTTTCAAGCCGCGCACTTGTTACAACTGATTTAGGGTTGCTATAGTAGAATTTGATGACATAAATTACAGAATACAAATGTCTTTTAAATGATCGTAATTATGTCCTTTATTGTCAGGTTTTATAGGAGCATCGTTATGCTGTTTTGATAGAATTAATTCTGCCCAATTATTAATGCTTCTATCGGATATCCAATGTTCAAACTCATGTAGAGAATATACAACTGGCGGCATATTCAAACCCATACGAGAGCAATAATCAGTTTGTTTTATCATTTCCTCTAATACTGAGGATGCGGCAATACTGTCATAAAAAGTCATGATGAGAGGAATTACTGGCTTATCCTGAAGCTTGAGAGCTTCCACTGTTATCCTAATTTGCTCAACTGCGGAGTGGATACGACACCAAAGTTCAGCAAGTTTATCAGGATGAAAATAAGAACTTGTCTCAGCAGACATAATACTGCTTTTGCATTCTAATACGATATATGAACTTGAAGTTGTAATGAGAAAATCAGCACGCTTATCTTTGTTAGATCTGGGATTTTCAACTTCTGTAAGTTTCTCAAAAGATTGAGGGATAATAAGAGGAAGCAGTACAGTTTCAATATAATCTTCAAATGCACGGCTTAATAATTGCTCTAGTCTTTTTCTATTATTGTTATTGAAAATAATACCTCTAATCTGATTCCAGCAGGATTCAGTAAAAGAAAAAGGATCTGGCAAACAGAATTTCTCATTACTCAATTCAATAAAGGGGACTTCCAGAAATTGATTATAAAAAAATAGTTGATAAAAACGAGGAACCATATTAATATTTTTATTGATCTTGCTCCGAAACGAATTATCAGTTTGCGCGAAAAAGTATGCACTATTTTGCTTGACAAATAATTTCAAACTTTCTGGAGTAATTCCTAATTTTTGAACTTCCTCATCTATGAGATTGGAAAAATCAGAAAAATTACAAAATCCTTTTGTTTCAGAAAAATATCCAAATACACCTAAGCAACCTAGAATTTGTTTAAAGTAATCTATTCTGGGTAATTTTGTATACTTGAAAAACTCATCTGAAAATGTTTGATTAGAATGCTTGTCTAGCAATTCAATAAATTTTATTGTTCGCTGTATGCGGGAAATTGGGTAGCCAAAACCTGAATTTTGAAAAGCTACTTGACGTTGCAAATCTAGATAAGCTACGTGATCGCGAATTAATTCTGAATCCAAAACATCACTCAATTTAAAAGACCAGTTTCGTACTTTTTTATAATTGTCAATTTCCCATTTTTTTATAAACTCAAATAGGTTTTTCAATTCTTCGTCAAGAAGATGTTTATTTGAAATAGTATGTCCATCAAAGTTGTAATAGGCATTAATTAAACTATTGAATTCCTCAACACTAATATTTTTCTTCTTATAGGGACTGCCTGCACTTGCTAATAACATGATCCGGACAGCATAATTGCGTTCAGCATTACTATACACCCAATCTAAAGGATTTGAGCATTTAGTTTCCCACTTTGCCCAGCATTTATTAGTTCCAATCTCCAGGAATGATGTGGCATTGTAGCGGCGAATAAACTCATGTAATTCAGAAAAACATTTAAAATTTATTTGTGGCATATTGTATTTTTGAAATTGGAAAAATTAACTTTTATAGTTTTAATTATAACACAAATTATACACTTATTAAAAGTTCTACTAGCAAACAGAAATCCACCGGGAAGGTACTGCCCCTTCTACCTCTGCGTTATCAGCACAGCGCCTCGCTTCTCGGCTTCCGGTGGAGAAAAGGAAGATGGAGGAATCGAACCCCTACGACATCGCTGCCGTACCACGGTTTTCAAGACCGATTGCCGTCCATTCAGCGGCATCTTCCGAGTTAAATAACGGAAGCTGGAGGAATCGAACCCCTACAGTAGTTAACTGCACTCCTGCTTTCGAGACAGGTTGCCTTCCACTAGGCAGCAGCTTCCATTCAAGGGTGTCTGACGGGATTTGAACCCGCTAATTACTTGTTCCACAAACAAGCGCCGCAACCACTTTGGCTTCAGACACCATAGTTAGTAGAAAAAACCATATTTTTACCCAAAATAATTTTTTCTACTAGATGGAGACTAGGGGAGTTGAACCCCTGTAACAATCTTGCAAGGATCGCATGTTACCGTTACATCAAGCCCCCATAAAAACTATCAGATTTGTTTGTAGGAGGCAATTTAGTGCCTCAAAAGCTTATCATTTCAGGCACTAAATTGCTTACTACAAACCACCTCCTTAGCTCTTAATTATTAACAGGAGTGATAGGGATCGAACCTACAACATCCAATTTAGAAGATTGGTACTCTATCCAGTTGAGTTACACTCCCATAATCGGTGGAACGCACCCACAATTTCAGCCTTATCTTTGCGCTCTTTGCGAATTCTTTTGCGCTCTTTGCGTTAAAAAAAGTCAATCGGTTAAAATGCTGACCACTCAGCCAGGTGGGAACCTCAAGGTTTTATGGAACCTACAACCAAAACCCTGGATTTTATCGAGGATTAAACTTTGGCGTTTGAGGGTTGATTGTCTAAGGTTTAAGGTTTGATAGTTAAGCGTTAAGCTTTGAACTTTAACCTTTGAACTTAGTCGCGGATGGAATTGGGAATTGAACCCAACACATTCATGATTTTCAGTCACGCGCCTTATCCTTTTGGCTATCCATCCTTTGCACCATAAATTTAGAAATTTTCGAGTGACCAGCAAGTTGATTTTAGAGTAGTTGCTAATGGCTAATTGTTAATGACTAATCGTTAGTGACTAATTTCTAGTTTTCCTCTTACTCCCCTCTCCTTGCAGGAGAGGGGCTGGGGGAGAGGTCGGTTTTAGACATTAATCAGCCACCTCAATTGTAGTCCGAGCGTTGCTAATGGAAAGGACGCGATCGCAAGTTGACTTAAATTCCTCGATAAAGCCTTGTCTTCTCTCGATTTCCTCTGCCAGATTAATTGGATCGAGCAATTCCACACCCTCTCGTGCTAAGAAGCTATCGGCCAAAGATTGATACTTCTCAGAAGCAGCATTCTTACCCAATACTTCCATTGCCAACTTATCGAGTCGTTCTTTCACTCGTGCTTGAGCAATTTTATACTCATTCCGAGTGCGATTGTGAGCAGAAGTCATGGTATTGAGAACTGACTCAGAATAAGCGATAAAACTTTTCATTTCAATCGCTTCTGCAACAGTCATTTCTTGACCAGCAATAGAGACCATTGTTGAAGCATTAGATAGAACAATCGCTCTTTTAATTACCCGTCGTCTGACAATTAAAGCATCCACCCTTTGCAAAGCTGCCCTCGCTTGTTGCGAATGTTCATCTCTCGACTTAAAACCAGTTGGTACTTTCCCAACTTCCACCACAGCAATTAAAGTATTATTATCCAAAGCTGCTCTAGCTGAATCAATTCGCTTGCCTAATAGCGTCAATTCTGCCAAAGCATCAGTCACAGTCATTGTTGTCATCCTACTATCCTCCTCCTTAACCGAAAATCGACCCAATAAATTGACAAGCAGGTGGCGAGATTCGCACTCGCAAGAAAGCTTTACAAGAGCCTCATGTTCCTGTTACATCACACCTGCAATTTTGGTGGCGGGGGCAGGAATTGAACCTGCTAATAAGAGGCTTATGAGACCTCCAAGCGTACCGTAGCTAAGTCACCCGCGTCGTCACCAATGCCCCTGACTGGACTCGAACCAGCACCAACTAGGTCCTTAGCCTAGTGCCTCTTCCGATTGGGCTACAAGGGCGAAAATTAAATATAGCAAAAGTCAAAATTTTCTCTCGATCATCTATGCCGATTTTTATATTATTTTCCTCCTCATTTGATTGAAAATATTTATACCCCTGACAGGATTTGAACCTGCAAAAAAACCAGGTCTGAGCTGGTTACGGTTTCCAATTACGTCACAGGGGCATAATCGGGATGGCAGGCTTTGAACCTGCGACCTTCGGCTCCCAAAGCCGCCGCGCTACCAAGCTGCGCCACATCCCGTTAATGCTCCTGATGGGAGTCGAACCCACACAATGAACAGATTTTAAATCTGCCGCCTACTGCCAATTGGGCTACAGGAGCGAGTTTTTTTATGCTATGCTCCTGATGAGATTTGAACTCATACATAACACTAATTTTGAGTTAGTGGCCTCTACCAATTGGGCTACAGGAGCATTAATTAACTGCTTTATCAAAGCGAAAAAATAGAGCTGGGGAGGCAGGGATCGAACCCGCGATCTCCTGATCCAAATTCAGGTGGCTTTGCCAACGTCGCCTACTCCCCAATGAATTTTATTAATTCTAAAAAATATAATTTTTATACTAGTTTTTTAGGATTAGAAACTCAAATTTTTAGAACATATTTCATCAAACTAAATTGGCTGCCCTGGTAGGGATTGAACCTACGACCATTCGCTTAACAGGCGACGGCTCTGCCACTGAGCTACAGGGCAACGACAGTCCCCCAGGTCAGTATTGAACTGACGACCTCTGGTTTTTCAGACCAGCGCTCTTACCAACTGAGCTACCGGGGGAAATTTCAACGGAGAGGACAGGATTTGTTCGCGAAGCGTTCTCGCAGAGTACCTGCGTTAGGTAAAACCTAATCAGACTTTCCAAGTCTGCGCCTTCAGCCACTCGGCCACCTCTCCAAGTTGACGAGAGTGGAGGGATTTGAACCCCCACGTTTTTAGTTTCGTAGACTAATGTTTTATCCAGTTAAACTACACTCTCAATAATTGGCGCGGGGACTGAGATTTGAACTCAGAACGTTGGTTTTGGAGACCAAAATGTTTCCGTTACACCATCCCCACATTTCAATTGAAATTTTGAATCTAAAACCTAAAATTCAAAATTCAATGGGTCGGGCAGGAATTGCACCTGCAACCAAAAAAGGACGATTTTACAGATCGCAGCCCACGCTAATAGGCGAGCCGACCCATGGTATATGTAGTATGCTAGGTTTGCCATACTACATAAATCAGGCGGAGAGGACAGGATTTGAACCTGCACGCGGGAAACCCACGCTTCCTTAGCAGGGAAGTGCTATAACCAATTCAGCCACCTCTCCAGATAGCCCCAAGGAGATTTGTTCGCGTTAGCGTTCCCGAAGGGTACTCCTGTCTCTGCCTTGAGGGGGCAGCGTCCTAACCACTAGACGATGAGGCTTTGTTTGTTAGTAGGAGTAGCGGGGATTGAACCTGCGACTGGCACCTTATGAGGGTGCTGCTCTGCCACTGAGCTATACTCCTTTGTTTTTGAATTGGACGGGATTGATGCTGCTGCATGGGTAGGAATGGTGCGTTAGCTGTCGCGTAACGCACCCTACAGATAGCGACGCAAGTCCGATGAGAGTAGCAGGAATTGAACCTGCAACGAGTCAGTTA
Source organism: Cyanobacteria bacterium UBA11153 (assembly GCA_003511885.1). Lineage (GTDB taxonomy): Bacteria > Cyanobacteriota > Cyanobacteriia > Cyanobacteriales > Coleofasciculaceae > Limnofasciculus. Next base: position 34,532 of record DOIX01000267.1, on the reverse strand, counting down.
AAAGCCGACTACTCTGCCAATTGAGCTATACTCTCATACACAATAGACATCTTGCTCTCATTCGATATTTAGGTGTAGGGGTGTTCGCGTTAGCGTTCTCGCAGAGTAGCATTTGCGCCCAGATTTATCGGGAAAATCAAGGGTTTTATCCGCAAATGCTTCACCCTTCTAGAATTTATGCAAGAGGTCTAATTAATTAAGAGGTCGAGGTGGGATTTAAACCCACGAATTTCGGTTTTGCAGACCGACGCTTTCGATCGCTTAGCTACTCGACCATAGCCCTAACGGGATTTGAACCCGCAATTTCCACTTTGAAAGAGTGGCGGCTTGAACCGTTTGCCTATAGGGCCATTTAAGGGGGACAGTGCAACTCAAAAGCCAAGACTAGCTGCCCAACGAGGCTGACGGGGCTTGTTCGCGAAGCGTTCCCGAAGGGTACCCGCGACCTTCGCTGTGACAGAGCGACACTCTGACCAACTGAGCTACAGCCTCATAATTCCAGTAAATGCAGATATCTATTTCCGATACTGATTGTGACTTTGGATGTCCTTCAGCAGGGGTAACTGTTATCTTCATCTTCTGGAAATCCTCTGGGTGAGGATGGGTTGCAGCTAGCTACTGAAAGTTCGTGGAATTTGGGATAATCCGGAACTTGCTGTTGAGTTGCGCCCCCAGTTTGATGAAAAGGTGTATTACATATTTAGTTTTCAAGGTTCGGTATAATGGCTTGGAGTTGAGCTGTTTGGCTTTTTCCCTTCCGCCTTAAATACATGCTACAAATATACTACACAGATGTCAAGGGTTTGGGCAAAATTTTTTTGAAATTGGCTGAAATGCTGATGGGGAAGTGGTTTTAGCGTGTTACAGATTGTAGGGAGTGGGTGAATTGCGATCGCAGGGTATGTGTGACATCTCGTCACCCGTTGCAGGGGTTGCAACTTAGAGCAATTTTTGGGTCACAAAGCTTTGTTGTTACACATTAAATGGCAATTAAGATTAATATAAAAATATAAAATTTACCTTGGTAAAGTTATGGTTGTTGCCGAAGAAAAATTAATTCAATTAACACCAAAACCCACCATTACCTGGGACAAACTACCAGAAAACTTTAAATTAGAAGAGGAACCTGTGGAACATACTGGTCAACCTTTGATTGCGGGTGCATTGCGCGAATCTTTAGAATTAACGGAATATATCAAACCAGAAATGTTGATTGGTACTAATTTGGGTATTTGCGCTACGGTAAATAATGAAAGCGTCTGCGGGCTGAGAAATTAGCTGCTTACTTGCTCTCTCAAGGTATTAATCCTGATGAGATTGAGTAATCAGATTGAAGAGTGAGAATTTATATCTTCCACTACTCTTAATAACCGCCAGTGGTTAAAATCTCTGGCGGTTGTAGCGGCACAGAGGAAGATTATGGTTAAGTTAACAAGTTATAAAGTAAACGATTGAGATTTTTGTTAATTTTTGCGATGAGGGGGGAGTGTGACAACCCTATTTTAAACTATTGCTTAATTTTAATAAGTTTATATTTTTATTAAAATATTTTACAAAATCTGAAATTTGCTTTGCAGTTTTCGGCAATCGTCTTGGCATATTTAAGCAATCAAGTTGGCAGAAAACTGATATACAGGAGCGATCGCACTAGGAGACAATGTGAATCAATTATCGATTGGCTTATCCATAAGGTTGAAACGATCGGTACCTAAGCAGAATAAATGATATATGGCTATGCTCTATACCAATTGCCTCATAAGCCATAAGCCGACTTGGACTTGATCGTTAATTTTGCCTGCCTGCTTATAGCAGTTAGCATAACGGCTAAGACATCGGAAAAGACGACAATCAATTCACAGTAAAAATTTGACTTTTGACTTTTTATATTTAACCGTTGACTTGTGACTTTTAACTTTTGACTAGTAACTTTTAACTTTTGGGAATATTCAAGAAGAGAGGTTGAAGCTATGCCATTTATTCTCGATAATAATTCAAGTCTGTTACTGAGCGATAACTTTAACACAGAAAACAATGGAGTAGGAACTGTAAACTATGTCAATCTGACTAACTGGAATGTTACCAGAGGCAGTGTAGATTTAGCTGGACAAGGGGGCTTTGATAACTTCTTTCCAGGTAATGTCCTCTACGTGGATTTAGATGGTTCAAGCATTAGTGGAGGTAAATTAGAATCGAAAACAACTTTTAACTTTAACCCAGGGGACAAAGTTACATTACAATTCTCTTTAGCAGGTTCTCAAAGAGGAGATATTAACTCAGTTACCGTATCGTTAGGTAGTCTATTCACTGAAACTTTTAATTTGAATAGTACTCAGCCATTTACTCAGATTAATCGGAGCTTTGTTGTTACTTCGGTAACTAGCGGTAACCTTGTTTTCGATCATCCTGGAGGAGATAATTTTGGGTTGCTGCTAGATAATGTTAAACTGAGCAAAACGACTAATGAAATTATTACGGGAAGCGTTCAAGATTGCGATTCTCCAGGTAGCTCGATTGGGGATCCCCACTTGAAAACATTCGACGGGATTCGCTACGATTTTCAGGGAGTAGGAGAATTTACTCTTGTTAAATCGACTACAGATGACTTAGAAATTCAAACCCGACAACAACCCTGGGGGAATAGTACTAGTTTTTCGGTTAATACTGCCATTGCTATCAAACTCCATGGACAACGGATTGGGTTTTATTTGGATAGTGTCAATTCTGTCAAGATTAACGGCAATGATACTGCGATCGCAAATGATACAATTTACCCAGTTGGGCAAAACCTGATTGCTCGTCAGGGCAAGACTTACATCGTTTTTTCGGCTAATGGCGATCGAATTGAGGTTACATTCAATGGTAGCCACATTAACCTTGATTTATGTCTTGCCGATAACCGCCAGGGTAAAGTTGTCGGACTTTTAGGTAACGATAATGGTAGTGTAGATGATGATTTTGCTCTCCGTAACGGTATAGTAATTGGTGGTTCTATTTCTGATGGGCAACTTTACGGCGATTATGGCAAGAGTTGGCGCATCACTCAAGCTACTTCTCTATTTGACTATGCTTTAGGACAAGATACTAATTCCTTTACCGATATTACTTTCCCCAGTAATATTATCACGGCGGCAACTTTATCCCCCGAACAACGAGCCGCCGCCCAACAAATTGCTCAAAATGCCGGAATTACCGATCCTAATCTTCTGGAAGATGCTATTCTCGATATTGCGCTTACTGGTGGCGCACCTGAATTTATTCAGGGTTATGCCGATTTACAACAACAAGCCACAGCAAACAATTTAGAAGAACCTATTAACCGCAAAGGCAGTAAAAAGAATGATACCCTCACAGGTGGAAATAATCATGATACCCTGATTGGTCGTAAAGGGAAAGATACGCTGATTGGTAACGAAGGTGACGATTATCTTGATGGTGGTAAAGGTAATGATAATCTTGATGGTGGTAGGGGAAATGATTCTCTCTACGGTGGTAAAGGAAATGATTCCCTCATTGGTGGTAAAGGAAATGATATTTTAGATGGAGGTAAAAATGGGGATTCTTTGGATGGCGGTGACGGTGACGATAATATAATTGGCGGGAAAGGTAACGATACCCTAATTGGCGGGAAAGGTAACGATAATCTCGATGGTGGCAAAGACAAAGATATCCTCACTGGTGTAGATGCCAATTTTCCCAACGCTGGATTCGGTGAAATTGATATCCTAACTGGTGGAGGAGATAAAGATCAATTTATTCTCGGAGATGTCAACCAATTTTACTACAATGATGGGAATGATACTGACTTAGGTTTGAGTGACTATGCTTTGATTACTGATTTCCAGGTAGGAAAAGATTCAATTCAGTTACATGGCACAAAGAGTAATTATATTCTCAGTGAATCTCCTTCCAGTTTACCATCAGGCACTGGGATATTTTATCAAACTTTAGACAAAAATGAACTGATTGGTATTGTCCAAGGGGTTGCCAATCTAAGTATTGAGAGTAATTACTTTACCTTTGTGGGCTGACGGGTTAATTATCGGCATCAAATAAAATTAGGAATTAATTATATAGCCGCCGTTATGGTAATGGTTGTGTGGGACAACTTTCACTACAATAAACTTCAATCAACCGAATCGTTGCTGTATCTTTAAACTCCTTAGTTTGATTAAATTCTTGTTTGGGTGAGGGATAGATTCCTGCTAAATTACCATCATTAGCGGAGCCTAATCGAAATGCGATATGTTTAGAGGGTTGTTTGGCAAATTTGACGTATTCTCGCGATTCGTTGGCTAGGCTGTAGGATAAGTCGGGATTACCGTAAACTGCTGCGGCTTTTTTCAGGGGTGTACCTGGTGCAATGCCTTCGGCGGTTTGATAATCGGGATTGTCGGTGACTAGGGCTTCGATAATGTTGGCATCGCGCATGGGGGAGCCTGCGGGATAGAGAATATAGTATTGGGGTTTGCCATTTTGGAGAATTGCGATCGCATCAAAATCTACTATAAATGGAGATTGTACTTTAAATTCGGCTTTCCCTTTCAGTATTTGTTTCAGTTGCCCTAGACTCATTCCTACTTTCGCATTGCCAATACCGTTACTGGAAATAATTTGGTTATTACTGGAGGTAGCTGTATTATCTTTAGTAGTTTCAGGGGAAGTAGGTGATGTTTTGGTTTCTGGGGTTTCAGTATTACTGTCAGGTGGAATTGTCGAAGCCTTACTGGGGGATAAATCTAATTTTACTAGTGGAGAGGGTGTGTTTTGAGTGAGGGAAGGTAATTGATTTTCAGGTGTATTAGTGGATCCTTTCTCTTGGGTACTAGTGTTATTATTGCTACATCCCACCAACATTAGTAGTGAAATAACAGCGATCCTACTTTTAAGTTTGTTCATACTTACAACCTAATGCTGCTTCTGAGTAAATTGGCTAAAGGTAGATGAGAATTTCAAACTATTGCAATACTATTATAGCTCTAGGGTAGGTTAAGTAGGGGATTCTACATCAGAGCGCTCCAGGATACTCTAAAATGTTTAATCCTCAACTAGTAACTATTCCAAAGTAATTTAGACAATATTTTACCAATATTCCAAGCATCATCTCCTCCTCTATGATGGGTTCCTTCCAGAGGTATATTTAATAATTCTAAAGCTTGTGCCATCCCGACTTCACGAGGTAAACTATGAACTAGGGCAAATAAAGTCTTGACATTAATATGCTGAGAAGTAAACGGGTATTTTACTCCGAATGACTGACATTGTTTTTGAAATTGATTTTTATCGTACTCTCCATAACTAGCCCAAACTCTCCGATCGGTTAAATATTGATCTTTCAAGATTTTACAAGCTTCATAAAAAGAGATGCCTTTGTCTACTTCCGCTTGAGTTAAAGTAGTCAATTTAGTGCAAAAATCACTAATATTAGATTTAATGGGCTTGATTAAAATACTATCTTTTTCAATATTTTTTTTACTCCAAGGATCGAGAACACAAATACCAATTTCGATAATTTCGCTTTCTTCTCCTGATGGTGGTTTCGCTTGCCAGCAAGTGGCTTCAATATCAATGACAATAATTCTATCTAATTTCTTGGACATATTGGAACTAGCAACTGACGTTAATTATCAATAACCAACAATTAATAACAAACAACCAATAATCAATAACTATAGGAACCCCCGGATCGTAATTGACAGAAATAATATCATGAATAGAGCCTTGTCCCTTCGCATTCTCAACGGTTTGATTATCATGAAATAACTGTCAATTTTCAATTGTTAACTGCTATAATTACGATGATTTCAACATTCCTCTTGCCTGCTTCACCATATCAATTAAAGTATGGTGAGCATCCTCAGCATCCTTAAGAGCGCGCTCGAAATTAATCCGTAAAGGTGTAGATTCGCCATTAACTTGAGTCATGAGATTCATTCCTTCCGCATCAATAGAGAGGAGTTGGGCTGTTTCTGTATTAGGAGTATTGCCAAAAGTTTTGGCATAGAGGACGATAGCATCATGATGATCCTCATTCATGTGTTTGCAAATGCGATGGCTAATTTCTGGAGAAAATGATTCAGACATACTTAGCAAGGGTAAAAGTGATATTCTGAGGACTTACGCAGCCACATTGTTAGTAGTGTAGCTGGTGCGTTACGCTTTCGCTAGCGCACCCTACAGATTATCGGCGTAACTCCCGATTCTAATTGTTTCTCAAAATTGTACCTTTGGGCAATCAGTCCAATCGACTAAGATGGTAAAGGAGATATATCTACCATTTTAGTTGATATTCTGAGAATTTCGTAAATGTCAAGTGGTTGTTGTTTACCACGGGGAATTAGTCTATCCAGCCATCGAATTTTCAAGGTGTGGTGGGGCAAGAGAAATAAAAATTGTTTTCGGTTTTCAGTCTGGCAATAGCTAGCTTTAATATGGTTAATTGTGGTGTTACTAGCAAGGATAGAACACTTGTAACTCTTAGTTAATTCTTCCAGTCGCGCAGCGGTATTTACCACATCACCGATAACGGTGGAATCCATTCTTTGATCTGAACCTACTGTACCGATTAATCCCATACCAGTATGAATACCAATGCCAATTTTAATCGGTAATTCTAAATTATACCGAGTGCGATCGCAATTAAACTCGATTAAGCGCTCTTCCATTGTCAAGGCGGCATCGATTGCATCAGCGGCATGGTTTTGGGTACGATCGAAAATAGCCAATACAGCATCGCCCATAAATTTATCAATAAAGCCATGATTATCTGCAATTGCTTGACTCATAAGGCTAAAAAATCCATTTAACCATTTAAAAGTTTCTTGGACTGATTGAGATTCCGTAATGGTAGTAAAGCCTCGAATATCGCAGAATAAAACAGTTATTTCTTCTTCCCTCGCATTTCCCAGTTGAATTGATTCTACACCTTTGGGTGCAATCCTTTCCAGATATTGATCTGGAACAAATAAGCGAAACTTTTCCGAAATATAATCATTCACTTCCCAGGCGGCAACAACTTGCTGTTTAGCTTTTTGCGATCGCAAATTTGTCAACCGCAAAATACTAGCAATTTTCGTCAATAAAAGTTGGCTATTAATCGGTTTTGTCAGGTAGTCATCTCCCATCATTTCCAGTCCTCTTAACCGGGACTCATCATCATCTAATGCCGTTAAAAAAATAACGGGAATAGTTTGGAGTTTGGCATCTTCTCTCAAGCGCTGACAAACTTCAAAGCCGTCCATATCAGGCATCATCACATCCAACAAAATCAAGTCAGGGATTGAGTCTGCCGCCATTGTTAAAGCCTCTGCACCTGATGAGGCACAGATGGGAATATAATCCTCACTGAGTAATAATTCTTCGAGGAAAAATGAATTATTTGGTTCATCATCAACTATCAAAATACGAGGCTGAGAGTTTGACATATAATCGAACGTAAATCTATCACTAAAGTGCTTGTATGGTTAAGATGCAAAAATGACAAAACTCAGCAGAAGCCTGAATTTGCCCTGCTTTGCCCAAATCTATTATTGATCCAGATAGCCCCTGAATTACATCTGTTTACCTGTCGTTAATTTTTTTTGACGACAGAAATAAAGATTATCCTCGCGTTTAACCCCAAACTTCAACATTTCTTAATATAGTTTAACTCGAAAATGGCAGTTATGACAAGTGAGGTTCTCTAATAGAGCCTATAAGCCTTGCTTCATAAACGCTTTGATTTCCATAGGATAGGACTGTCAACTGTCAACTGCTATACTCCCGGTGCAAAAGGCAAAATTACAGTAAAAGTTGTCCCCACACCGACTTCACTCTCTACAGAAATCTTGCCACCGTGCAAATCAACAGCTTCTTTAACGATAACTAATCCCAATCCCACCCCCGGTGTCAAATCAATATTACTCCCTCGGAATAGACTCTTGAATAAGTGAGGTTTATCCTTAGTGGGAATACCAATGCCCTTGTCGGATACGCGGATAGCGATTTCGCTCTCTTGATATATTAATTCTAATAAGATTGGGCCACCGTTAGGTGAATACTTGATCGCGTTAGAAAGTAAATTTGAGATAATTATCTCTAAAAGATCTCGATCTAGAATCGGTTTTTGACAAATTACTGGAGATTGAAATAGGATTGAATATTCATCAGTTAATTCGCAGCGAAATGCCTCTACTATTTCACTAATTAATCTTACCACATCCAGAGGTGCTGGATGAAATTCTAACTTTCTAGTTTGGGCTTGATCGATGAAGATCATATCGTTTACCAGCTTAGTTAAATGATGGACAGATTCTTGGATCCTTTGAAAATGTCGCTGTTTTTTCTCAGGTGACCATTTATCAGCATAATTTTCTAGCAATTCTGTAGAGGATAAAATAGTCGTGAGTGGAGTACGGTACTCGTGAGAAACTGTCGCGACAATTCGGGATTTTAATTCATTAAGTTCTCGTTCTTTAGCTAGAGCCAATTGCAATTCATTTTCCAGACGCTGGCGTTGAGCAATTTCGGCTTTTAGTTGTGCATTTGCAGCTCTTAATTGAGCCGTACTTTCAGCAACTCTTAGTTCTAGTTCTTCATTAGTCTGTTCCAAGATAGATTTAATTTTTCGTTCCTCAGTTACGTCATGGAAAACCAAAACAGCGCCCAGAATATTACCCGTCTCATTTTTGATCGGTGCCGCACTACAATCGATCGGAATTTCTCTCCCATCTCTGGTAATTAACAGGGTAGAATTTGCCATCCCTACTCTGGTACATTGGTGAAGAGCTAGGGATACCGGATTTTCAACTACCTCTCGCGTTGTTTCGTGAATAGTTCGGAAAACATCGCTCAGATTGCGATTGAGAACTTCTTCTTCTTTCCAACCAGTAATAGTTTCCGCAACTGGATTCATAAATACAATCGATCCTTGAGGATTAGTAGCAATTACGGCATCCCCAATACTATTAAGAGTTGTGGCTAGCCATTGTTCTCTATCCCGCAACTGTTGCTCCATTTGATGTTTGTAGAGAGCAATTTCAATTGTGGTAGCTAAATCTCTCGATTCAAAGGGTTTGAGAAGGTAACCATAAGGCTCAGTTAGTTTGGCACGTTCGATCGTATCGTCATCATTGTAAGCTGTCAGATAGACAATTGGTAGTTGAAAATTATGGCGAATTTGGCTAGCAGCTTCAATCCCATCTACTTTTCCTTTCAGCTTAATATCCATCAAGACTAAATGGGGGCAGTTTGGTGCTATGGATTCGATAGCTGCTTCTCCTGATGCCACATTTGCCGTTACCGTATACCCTAGTCTTTCCAGTTTATTTTGTATGCTTAGAGCCACGATTCTTTCGTCTTCAACAATTAAAATTTTGGTGCTAGACATCTTTACTTAATTTTATTTAGTATCTCCTCTACCACACTGGATTGACTTCGCTTCCCCCACCAGATCTCCGATTAAGGTATTCACAGATTTCTGCCCTTGTGGACTAATCGTTAGCTTGGGGAAAACAGATTTTAAATTCAGTGCCACAATCGGAGTTTATTTCCAGGGTTCCCTCCAATTGTTCGGTTAAAATGGTCACTAGCTGCAGTCCTAAAGATTTAGTATGTTTTAAATCTAAATCATCAGGAATGCCAATGCCATTATCCATAACAATCAACGTATAGTGATTGTGAGGTACAGAATGGAGGGCTATTTTAATTGTTCCCATTCTGCCATGGGGAAAAGCATATTTGATCGCATTGGAAACCAACTCGCTCAGAATCAGTCCGCAAGGAATCGCGGTATCAATCGTCAGATTAACCTTTTCCATGTCTAGTGAGATCGCAATCTCGCTGGAGCGCACCGCGTATACTTGGAATAGGTAGTTGGTTAAGTTTTCAATATACTCGGCGAAATCAATCCTGGCAAAATCCCTAGATTGATAGAGTTTTTCGTGAACCAATGCCATAGATTTTACCCGGTTTTGGCTTTCCTGGAACAACTCTAAGACTTCTGGTTGCTGAATGTGATGAGATTGCAAGTCCAAGAGGCTAGAAATAACTTGCAAGTTATTTTTCACCCGATGGTGAATTTCTTGGAGTAAGATATCTTTTTCTCGCAAGGAAGCTTTAATTTTAATCTCGGCTTCTTTTCGGTGTGTAATATCTAAGTTGACGCTACTCATCCGGTAGGGTTCGCCTATTTCGTTAGTAAAAACTTGATATTTACTTTCAATCCAACAAATGGTATCATCGGGTCGAATAACCCGGAATTCAAGAGTGCCATCTCCACCTTTCTCTAAGGCAGATTGAATATCTTGGTGGATGCGATTGCGATCGTTGGGATGAATAATTGCTAAAAATGCTTTATATGTACGCTCGAAGGTATTGATACTGAAGCCATAGAGTCTTTCGAGATTATGGGAACAAGCACATTCACCCGTTTCCAGATTCCAATCCCAAATACCCATCTGAGCTGCATCTAGGGCTAGGCGTAATTGCTCTTCACTATGGCGCAGTTGCTCTTCTACTAGTTTGCGAGCCGTAATATCAGTGCTGACACCTAAAACTTGAATAACTTTACCGTCAGAGGAAATTAAGGGCTGTTTGATTGTTTGATACCAGCGCACTTCTCCCGTTGGAGTGTAACTAACCTCATCGGGAATAATCTTTGGTTTTAATGTATCAAAAATTTCCCGATCTTCAGATAAAAATCTATCGGAATCTGCGGAATTATTATGCAACTGACTAGTTGTTTTTCCCAATAAATCTGGTATGATTAGTCCGCAACAATTGGCAAATGTTTTGTTAGCAAGGACGTAACGTCCTTCTCGATCTTTAACATAAATTAAGCTAGGGTTAGTATCAATAATATTTTGGAGAAACTCTTTCTGAATCTGGAGATCCAGTTGAGACTGTTGCTTTTCTGTGATATCAATTCCCACTACAACAGCTTGAGATCCTTCCTGATACTTTTGAGCATTGATTAGGTAATATCGAGTCAATCCATCAACTATAATCTCAAAAATCTCTTGGCTGGTTTGGGCATTGTTGTGGAGGAATTCTTTCATAAAATCAACAAATTGAGGACTATTGTTGAGAAAGCCTAAATATTTGCCCGTGAAATCCTCTGAGGATAATTTTAAAGTTTTAGCTAGATGCTGATTAACCCCAAGATATTGTCCCTCACCACTAATCCAGGAAACAGAGCCAGGTACGGCATCCAAGACAGCTTTCAAGCACTGTTCGTTTTCTTTGAGCGCTTCCATTAGTAGTTTGCGTTCCGCAATTTCTTGTTGGAGGTGGATATTTGCTTGTGCTAATTCAGCAGTTCTTTCCCTGACTCGTTGTTCGAGTTGTTCCCGATTTTTCTGTAACTCCAATTCAGCTTGTTTGCGCAAGTCAAGTTCGCGGTAGGCATCGCTGATATCTTGAATAGATGCGATCGCATATTCGGGCAAACCATTACCATCGCGCACGAGAGTTGTTGATAAATTCACCCACACAACACTGCCATCTTTCCGCAAATAGCGCTTTTCCATGGTAAATCGATCGCGCTTTTCAGCTAGCATTTCTCTCAGGAGTTTAATGTTTTCCGCTTTGTCTTCTGGATGCGTCAACTCGATACATGACAAATTTTGGAGTTCTTCCTCAGTGTAGCCGAGAATATCTCGAAAAGCCTGATTGGTTTCGATAAACTGTCCCTGGAAATTTGCGATCGCCATTCCCACCGTCGCCAACTCAAATACTGTCCGGAAGCGATTTTCCAACTCTCGATCCTCTCTCATCTCTCCTGTCATCTATTAAAATTCCTTGCTTGTGATTTTTTTTGAACTCTATTTTATCCTACTATTTTAATTATATTAATACTCCAAAATATACTCTATTTTGCTATTTTTAACTTGATTTATTGGTTCGGCATTCTTGGATTTCAAGCGGATATCAAACTTATGTGAATAAAGTGTGAAAAAATCTGAGAATAAAATCAGTACCAAACAAGTAATCTTTTGGGTGTTGTGAGTAATACCATTCTACTGTAAGTGTAATACAGATGACGAGAGTAGAGAAATGGAGACAGAGGAAGACAGGAGAAAGGATATCTTTTGTCACTTAGTAAGCTAAGGCGCAGCTCCCATTGAATATTTGCTCTTATCCTTTACCTCTTACCTCTTGCCCATTATCGCTATCCAATGAGAGATGCTCCCACAGCTTATAACAGAGACAAAGGCACTAGTCAGAGTGAGGAGTGGCTGCTATCTGTCTGCCGCTGCGATAACCTCTATTCCTAACCAATCACCCACCGCCTCCTCGCGATTCTGTTTCCCGTTTCCCTCTTGCCTTTCTTTAATCAGAATTTTGACTTTTTGATGATTGGGGGATGACATCTCCGGATCGGGGTGATTAATATAGAAAGAACAGGTAAAGAGAAGATTAAATAGCGCTTTGCTCCCATGGCATAGCGCAGTGTCTTTAATGTCCAAAAATTTAAGTAAAAAGTATGAGTCAGTCGGTAACTTTTAAAATCAACAGTCCGAAAGTAGTCCAGGAAACAATTGATGGTGAAGTGGTGATTGTTAATCTTGACAAAGGAGATTATTACAGTCTAGTCAAATCAGCCGCTGATGTCTGGAGTGGAATTGAACGGGGAATTTCTAGCGCTGAGATTCTCGAAGAGATGGTTCAAAAGTATGAGGGTAGTCGGGATGAGATAGAAACCGCTGTCAGCGAGATGATTCAAAAGCTACAGGAAGAAGAAATTATTGTCGTTGCAGAAGGGGAAATAACGCCTCAAACCAATGGAGAAAGTAAGACAAATGGTAATACTGAAAAACAGATTTTTGAGCCGCCTGTATTACAGAAATATACGGATATGGAAGAATTATTGGCTTTAGATCCCATCCATGAGGTTGACGAAATGGGTTGGCCTAATGCTAAGGTAGAAGCTTAGTTTGTTATCAATTGATAGTTATTAGTCATTCGTTTGTTTTGCCACACAGCTTGTATGGTGAGGGTAAAATAAACTAATGACTAAGGACAAATTGAGTAGCGGATTTGGTAACGGTTTTTTCGGATGGTTTAAATAATTAGCAATTAGCCATTAGCAGTTAGCAATTAGCCATGATAAGCGATAATTTAACTCAGTCAGAGCAAAAAGATCCGCTGGCGTTTTTTGATTCAGTTTATGAATTATATGAGAAAGCGGAAGCGAGTATAGGGGGTTCAGTTGACCGTTTTTATTCCATGGCGGGGTTTAATATTCGCTTGCGATTTGCGGGAGAGGAGTTAATTCCATATATGACTCCCGCTTTGGCACATTTAGAAATAGAACCTGTTGATAATCCGGCGCTGACTGTTTGTTTATGGGATAGTAATTCTACTAATACTATAATGCCGCCACCACCTTGGCAGGGCTATAATTATCTTCAACGTGGAGAAGTTTGTGGATTTGTTAACGATCGCATTCATACCAATTTTGAATGGGGATCTCATGGATTAAGTATTTTAGATAGTCATCGTAATTTGGGAATATATTGGCTGGAAAGTAGCAACCAGATTCTTTACTGGGAAACAGGTTCTCCTCTCAAGACAATTTTTAATATTTGGATGAGTCAACGGGGTATCCAACTGGTTCATGCAGGTGCGGTGGGATTACCGAGTTGTGGAGTTTTGCTGGTTGGTAAAGGTGGTTCCGGTAAATCAACAACAGCTTTGGCTTGTTTGAATTCCGATCTTTTCTATGCAAGTGATGATTATACTTTGGTGACAGGACAACCAACACCAACTGCTTTTAGTATTTATAGTACTGGGAAGAAAAATGCTGATGATTTGGAAAGGTTACCCTTTTTAGGTAAAGCAATTAGTAATCGGGAGCGATTGGGAACAGAGAAAGCTGTTTATTTTTTAAACGATTATTTCCCGGAAAAAATTATCTCAACTTTCCCCCTCAAAGCTCTTTTAATTCCCCGGATTACCGGAAAACCCCATACCACATTGACACCCACATCAGTTAGCACTGGATTAGCAGCATTGGTTCCCAGTACCATAGTGCAATTATCAGGTGCAGGGAAGGAATCATGTCAAATCATGATGAATGTGGTGAAAAAGTTGCAGTGTTATTACCTGGAACTCGGTACGGATATGGAGGAAATTACCCAGGTAATTTTAGATTTTCTGACTAATAAATAAGCCAAACGGCTAATAGCTAATGACTAATAGCTAATGCTTAAATTTTTTGATACTATCATGAGGGATTAGCGGTGCTATAGCAACCGCTCTGGTATGTTAGGATCTTGGCAATTCCAGTAAATCTCAAACCCCCTTATCCCCCTAGCCCCAAGCTATAAAAAGCTTAATCAATAAGTTAATCAGTTTATATGAGGATGATTCAATGATCTCAAATCGATCTTTAATTAGTGTTATTGTACCTGCTTATAATGCAGCGAAGTTTTTAGAGAAAGCTATCCAAAGCATTCTCAAACAAGCCTATGAACCATTAGAAATTATTGTGGTTGATGATGGTTCGACTGATGCAACTTCCCATGTAGTGAAGAGACTTGATAATAGTATTCGCTATATTTACCAAGAAAACGCCGGTCCAGCTATAGCGCGAAATACAGGTTTAAAATTAGCCAAAGGAGAAATAATCGCGTTTCTAGATGCAGATGATTTATGGCCTGAAAATAAACTGGATCTGCAGCTTGAGTATTTAGAGAAAAATCCAGCGATGGAAATTATTACTGGGCGAATTCAGGTGATGCAAAGCGAAAGCACAGATAATAAACGGCTATTTCCAGAATTTAAGCAACCGTCTTTAGGTGTCAATCTAGGTGCAGGTTTATACCGAAAATCTGTGTTTGAAAAACTAGGATATTTTGATCCATCCTTGAGACAAAGTGAGGATTTAGATTTTATGATGCGTGTCAGAGAGGCGGGAATTACCATGGTAATGCTTGAGGAAATAACACTATATTATCGACTCCATGAGACTAACATAACTCTGCAAATAGAGGAGAAAAAATCCCTGATTCTCAAAGCATTTAAACAGTCGCTTAACCGCCGCAGACAACGGGAATCGATTCCTACCTCTCTTCCTAATTTAATCCATATCGATCAAGATAAAACGGATTAATATTTCTTAATTAAACAATTAAATCTAGATTAGTAGAAAATTCAGTATGACAGGTTCAACTTTAGTCAGCGTAATTATACCAGCTTACAACTGCGATCGCTATCTCGCCCAAGCGATAGAAAGCGTACTGAATCAAACCTACCAACCCATTGAAATCATTGTAATAGATGATGGTTCAACCGATAACAGTGCCGAGGTAGCCAAGAGTTTTGGTGCTGCGGTGCAATACTGTTTTCAAGTCAACAGTGGTAGTGCGGCGGCGCGTAATCGAGGAATAGAATTAGCCAAGGGTGATTTCTTTGCATTTCTTGATGGGGATGATGTTTGGGTAGAAGATAAATTAACCCGACAAATGGCAGCCTTTGCAAACAATCCCAATCTCGATATTGTCTTCGGATATGTGCAACAGTTTATTAGTCCAGAAATACCGGAAAACCTGAAAGCAAAATTACACTGCCCTACCGAATTAATGCCGGGACATATTCCCTCTGCCTTACTGGTAAAACGGGAGTCTTTTTTTCGGGTTGGCTTGTTTGAAACTCAATGGAAATTAGCAGAATTTGCTAGTTGGCAGGTGCGGGTTACAGAATTGGGACTTCAAACACTAATGTTGCCAGATTTAGTAGCCAAGCGACGACTCCATGAAACGAATAAGGGAATTCAGCAGCGTCAATATCAAACTGAATATGTTCAGATTTTGAAAGCATCTCTTGATAGACGACGTGCCCGAGGTTAGAGTAATCCACACCCAAACTGATTGACACCATGAAATTAAAAGCAGAAACCCCATTAGCAGAAGTCCGATTTAAGTTAGCCAAGGCTTGGCAAATTAAAGGTAAAATAGAAACGGCGATCGCAGGTTACAAAGAAGTCCTACATCTCCAACCAAATTACCTCCCAGCCGTTTTGAAATTGGGCGGTTTGCTGGTAGAAAAAGGAGATTTAGAAGCGGCGCTAGCAATTTACGATCGATCCCTTGAATGGAATCCAAATCAAGCTGAATTACACAAGCATTTCATCGATACTCTAGTCAAGATAGAGGGAATTGATGCCCCCTTTGAGCGATATCAATTATCCCGGATAGATGAGCGTAATTTAAGCGTAGCACTAGGAGATATTTTATGCTGCGTTGTGGTGAGAAACGAAACTTTACGCTTACCCTATTTCTTATCCTATTATCGAGAAAAAGGAGTAGATAAATTTTTGATCGTTGATAATGAGTCAACTGATGATACTCAGTCTTACTTACTCAGTCAGCCAGATGTCTATCTATGGCATAGCAATCTCTCATTTAATCGAGCCAACTTTGGTTCAGCTTGGTTTGAAGTTATCCTCAGAAAATACGGTGTCAACCATTGGTGTTTAACGGTTGATGCCGATGAAATTTTATATTATCCCGATTGCGAAACCAAAAGTATTCGTCAGCTTTGTGCTGAATTAGATGGGCAGAATAAAAAAGCATTTACTGCTATACTTTTAGATATGTATTCCAATCTACCTATTCGGGAGACTCATTATAACCAAGGACAAAACTTCTTAGAAGTGTGTCCCTACTTCGACAAACAATTTTACCACACTAAGCTGGAACAAGGAGGTGATTATAAAAATCAAATCTTATATTCTGGTGGAGTAAGACAACGAGTTTTCGGCAGAGATGGAGACTACTATTTAAGTAAAGTACCGCTCCTGAAATATAGCTTAGATCGAGTTTTGGTTGGAGGTCAACATTTTACTAATTGCGCCCCAGACGACATAGCTTTAGAAACTGGTTGCTTGCTCCACTTCAAATATTTTTCCTCCTTTCTAGGCTATGTTGCAGGAGAAGTTAGCCGAAAAGAACATTACGGTAAGGGTATGCAGTATCAAGAATATGCTAAAGCCATAACTGAAAATAACGCTCTGAATTTATACGATCCAGATTACTCAGTGAAGCTGCAAAACAGTCAGCAATTAATAGAGTTGGGAATTATGCAGAGATCCTATCTGACTTAAGAATAAACTACATCTATCTCATTTTTTTAGATCGAGTGGAGAATCATTTATGACAGAAACAGTAAAATTTGAAAAATCGCCAGCAGAACAGCAATTATACCTAGCTCATGTCTGGCGAAAAAGGGGAAAAATCGATGCAGCGATTGCCTCATATCAAAAAGTTATCGATCTCCAACCTAATTATACAGAAGCCCACCTACAATTTGGCGAATTTTTGCTCGAAACTGGACGAGAAACAGATGCGATCGCAGTTTATCAACGAGCAATGGAATTAAACCCTGATGAAGCAACTTTTTACCAACAGGTACTCGATAATTTCCTTAAACCAGCACCAATTATCAATGAGTCCTCTGCCCCACCAATAGATAACATCAAAGGACATATTCTCCTCTACACAGATTGCCCAGAAATCTATGGTGCGGCACAGTTAAATCACGCATTGATGTGTGGATTAGTTGGAGCCGCCTATAAAGTTACCTCCGTTCAAGCTGAAGCCTCTCATTACTTAATTAGCCAAAGAAATCAACTGGGAATCCAACATATCTGGCTAGAGCCAGATAATATTTATAACCCACTCAAACCAGCTAATGCTTTCACTAATACAGATGAGCCTAAAAAGATTTTTACCCAAGCTCAACCCGATCTAATTATTTTTGGTGATGGGTGTCCCTTCTCTAGTTTAACCGCCAAAGAAGTCGCTATTGAGATGGGAATTCCTTATATTCAGCTTGTTCATTGCGTTACATCTGAGTGGGCAAAAAAATTTGAAGATAACTTACCCAGACTGCCTAAAATTTATCAGAATGCCTTCTCAGTAATTACAGTATCTCAAGAAAATTTAAACCTCCTACATCAAGACTTTAAATTACCGGAAAATATAGGAGTAGTTATCTATAACGGAAAGGCTGCATCCTATTTTAATCCTCAGAATATACAAATCCGCGATCGCATCCGTCAAGAATTAAACATCCCCCTAGATGGAGTAGTGTGTTTAACAACAGCACGTCTCGATCCCGTCAAAGGCTATCAATATCAACTCAGTGCCATCCAACAGCTTCAAAACAGCGATATTTGGTCAAAACTTTACTTTATTTGGGCAGGAGGCGGAAATTTAACCCTACTTCTGAAAAATTTATCTAGTGAAATGGGAATCAGCAAACAGATAAAATTTGTCGGGGAACGTTCAGATATTCCCAACTTATTAGATGCCGCTGATATCTTTATTTTACCCTCACAGTATGAAGGAATGCCCTTAGCTATTATGGAAGCAATGGCAAAAGGAAAACCCGTTATTGCCAGCACAGTTAGTGGCATTCCAGAAGAATTGGGCGATACAGGTAAACTCTTACCAGATCCTAAAATCGATTCAGGAGCAACTATTCAAGAATTAGCCAATACAATTCAAGAATGGGCAGCTAATCCAGAATTACGCAATACAGTAGGTAAAGCGTGTAAAAATCGTGCTGAAAAACTGTTTAAAGAAGAACGGATGCTAGAAGATTATATAGAAATAATTGAACAAACCTTATCTAATCTCTCAAAATAACCTCTCAAAATCCCCCGATCAAAGGGGGATTTAGGGGGATCTGAACCCTCAAAAACGAATAAGAGGAACTATGCAATCCTACGCACAAACTTACATCCAACTTTTAAATCAGCTCCAACGTGAAGGCTACTCAAAAGAAGATTTAATTCTCATCAAAAATGCTTACGAGATGGCAATGGAATTGTTTACTGGTTGCTATCGACCCTCTGGTAAAACATTCATAGCCCATGTTGTAGGTACAGCTAGTATTCTCACTTCTCTCCACGTTTCTGCAAAAATAGTAGCTGCTGGTCTTCTGCACTCCATCTATGCTGAAGCTGACTTTGGTAGTTGGGAAAAAGGTATCTCGAACACTAAACAGAAACAAGTAACGGCAGTTGTTGGTGAAGAAGTGGAGGAATATCTTTGCAGATATGCCGCCCTGAAATGGTGGCGACAAAAGATTCTCTCGCTTCACAAAAGCCTCGATCAATCAATCCGATCGATCGGGATGTACTTTTAATTCGTTTAGCCGATCAACTAGAAGATAGCCTAGATTTGGGTATACTATATTGTTCAAATCACAAAGACCGTAAGCAATTCATTCAGGATATGGGTCATATTATGGTAGAGATGACCCATAAAATTGGTTTCCCCACTTTGGCTGCTGAACTAGAAGCAGTATTCAAAGAAAATCTTTTAGCTGAAATTTCTGAAGAACTCTCTCAGGAGAATCGAGATAAGATTTCCTTTTTCATCCTCCCTAAGTCCTCTCACCGTAAATTATCAGTAGTGGTTTATCAAGAGTTTAATCGCAGTCTGAATTATTTTCGTTCCCATCTACTTCTCATCAAGCGAAAGTTGCGTTCTTTGTATCTCTATCAAATCAAAAACATCACCAGTTAACAATGAACTTAAAAACCAAGTTAAAAAACATCAAAACTCGTTTCAAAGCAGCATCTAAAGCCTTCCTTAATCCGGTGCCTACTCTCAAACCCACAGTCTTTGTCAAAACACTAGAACCTTCAGTAGTTTTAGACAATCAGCTTTTAGCTGGAAAAAATGCGTTAATTACCGGAGCAGGGAGAAATATTGGTAGAAGTATTGCCATAGAAATGGCGAAACAAGGTGCAAATATTTTCTTTACAGATATCGACATTGAACTATGTAGCCATTTGGAAAAGGAATTAAGTATTTATCCTGTTAAGGTAAGAGGCTTTGTCTCCGATATATCTAAATCTGAAGATATTGATTCTTTATATAGCATCTTGTCCCAAGAGAACATTGCCATTGATATCCTAGTTAATAATGTAGGGATTCAATTTGAAACAATTGCTATCAATAACCTAAATTTAGGAGAATGGCAGAAAACGTTTCAAACTAATATATTTGGTCCCATGTACCTCACCAAACTTATATCCCAAATTATGATGAGTCATTCTATTGAAGGTTCGATTATATTTATGACTTCCGTACACCAAAAGGAAGTTATTCGTTGGCTGAGTTATAGTTCTTCAAAAGCAGCATTAGGGATGATTATTAAAGAATTAGCAGTAGATTTGGCTCCCCATAAAATAAGAGTTAATGGTATTGCTCCAGCTTGGGTAGCAGAAGATGAACAAGGATATTCTTTGTTTCACAATTATCACCTACTCCATCATAGTTCTATCAATCCCTGTTATATTGGTAGAGCGGCTGTTTATCTTACTTCAGATTATTTTTCAAAATTTACCACGGGAACAATACTAAAAATTGATGCTGGAGTATCATTATATAATTATCGTGTCGCTCAAGATCCACCTCAATAGTCAAATTATTTTATCTAGACAATGTTTCCCATTAAACGATGGCTAAACCAGAAATTAAACCGAGGTTACCTGGAAGCAAAATCTCCAGCATTTCAAACCCTCTTTCCCAAAAACGCTAAAGTTAAACGAGTAGCAACGGGATTTCAATTTACCGAAGGACCAATTTGGTTCCCTGAAGATAACTATCTCTTATTTAGCGATATCCCAGGCAATAAAATATACAAACTGACTCCTCAAGGTAAAGTAACAGTTTTTCGAGAAACTAGTCATAATTCCAACGGTTTGACTAGAGATAAACAAGGCAGACTAATTGCTTGCGAACATGGTACGCGCCGAGTCACCCGCACCGAAAAAGATGGTATAATTACTGTATTAGCAGATAGATTCCAAGGTAAAAAACTGAACAGTCCTAATGATATTGTTGTCAAAAGTGATGGTTATATTTATTTTACAGATCCCCCTTACGGAATAAAACCAGAAGAACAACAACAACCCCTCCAAGGAGTTTATCGCCTTGCGCCAGATAGCGGTGAAATTAGCCTCGTTGCTGATAATTTTGACAAACCCAATGGATTAGCCTTTTCCCCAGATGAATCAAAGCTTTATATCGATGATTCTCAACGCCGTCACATTCGAGTATTCGATGTTCAACCTGATGGCACGCTAACTAATGGTTCTATTTTTCACGATATGAAAGTGAAGCAACCAGGTGTACCAGATGGGATGAAAGTAGACGTAGAAGGTAATATTTACTGTACGGGTGGTGGTGGTATTTGGGTATTCGATTCAGAGGGTAATCATTTAGGGACAATTGTCACTCCGGAAATACCAGCAAATTGTGCTTGGGGTGACGATGATTGGCGGAGTCTCTATATTACTGCTCAAACTTCGGTTTATCAGATTCGGGTGAATATTGCTGGTATTCCGGT
This sequence comes from Cyanobacteria bacterium UBA11153, assembly GCA_003511885.1. GTDB lineage: Bacteria > Cyanobacteriota > Cyanobacteriia > Cyanobacteriales > Coleofasciculaceae > Limnofasciculus. The sequence continues at coordinate 13,187 of DOIX01000267.1, read as the reverse complement.
GCTTTGAGGTAGCTCGTTTTTGGCGAGGTTATATTTTTAACGCAAAGGGCGCAAAGGTTGGCGCAAAGAGCGCAAAGACTTCCTAAAAACTCTGCGTACCTCTGTGAAAACCTCTGCGTACCTCTGTGTAAAAAAAACGATCTTACTTCCCCCCTAAAAACTCTCCCACCAATCTCATTGGGCGAATTAGATAATACAGAAAAGAAGGATATCTTCCCAATGGTAAAACTATCCAATCTGAAGTAGTAGGAGTCATCGATACGCCCAAAAAATATCGCACTTTATCTATCAAACGTTCCCTGGCTTTAAGATGGAGACGGGTGACAGGAAAGCTTTGTTTGGCAATATTTCCATTGTGGAAAAATCCATCATAGACTTGGAGTGCTAATTCTTTGACAACCCCATCTGCTTCTATCTTTGACAAGATAAATTCTGGTAATACTGTACCGAGTAATTCTTGGGCTAGGAAAAGTCCCAGAAATAGAATTCGCTGACAACCTAATCTTGTGGCTTCTGCCATTACTCTATCCCAATCTAAATTAGGATGTTTGTGGATTAGTGCGGCAATATCGCACACCCGGTTTAATTTATCCCAACATTCTTTAATTCCATGTCCGCATAATAATAAAAGTGAATCTTCTGGCGAGGGAGTCAGTATATTTGTCCCCAGGAGAGGTACTGGAATAAGACGTTCCCACAAGTTTTCTGAATCAATGGGAAAGGAAAAATAACTTGGCATCATCCGCCAATGAAGTTCTACAATTATCTTACTTTGTTGGAGAATAAATGGATATGCACATTCTCGAACAAATTCATGGATTTGCGGGGATTTAACGAAAATTTCTTTCTGTGCTTCTGTTAGCTCAATTAGCTCGACTTTCATCTCGTCTCCCTGAGAGAGGAATAAATCCCTGGCTCTGAGGATATCCCTTTCTCGCACTAATATATCTAAGTCACCAAACTGTCGCAGGGATAGCTCTCCGTAGGCTAAACTGGCTATAGCAGGTCCTTTGAATGTAAAGACGGGAATGTTATTGGCAGCAAACAAATCCAAAATTTTCAGTAATTCCTTACTTCGATTGAGGTTACCGACAGCGTTGATACGGAAATCTTGACGTAATTGATTTAAAATTCCCGGAGGAACTAATTCTTTTGCCGTAGTGGATAGATTCTGGTAGAGTAATGGCTTGACTCCGTGTTGTGATGCGGTTTGGAGTAGATACTTCCAGTTTATTTCTTGCTGGAGGAGGGTTTTTATCTGTTTAGCTATTGCAGGTTCAACATAAGTTCGGCTACAACAGAGTAGTAAGGTAATTTCCGGCGGCGCTTGTTTGCCAATTCCTAACTCAGGGTAGTTCCCTGTTAGTGAGGTTTTTTCGGTAATTTCTTTCTTTACCAATTGTGCAATCATCTACTATCCTCTATCCCGATATTTTTTTTCTGTGTAGATAAATGATATCTACTACCTATTCTTTATATCCTAAGCCATAATATAGCTAGTGTCATCCCCACAGCGTAACCTTAAATACCTATGAATCAATCCAGCAATTTCACTTTATCTGCCCCTACTCCGGAACAAGAGTTAGTTTTACAAGCTGCTTTCTTGCCACGAAAAGCTGCGATTACAGCATGGCACAAATGGTTAGAAGCTGTGGATATCGAAGATCACGATCCTGAATCTTATCATCTATTTCCTTTCGTCTATCGCAATTTAGCTGATTCTCAGTTAGAGATTCCTGAGATTGTGAGACTCAAGGGGGTTTATAAACGGAGATGGTATGAGAATAAAATTGTTTTTGCGAAACTTATTGCGATTCTCACCAAATTTCAGGAAGCGGGGATTAAAAGTATCATCCTCAAAGATGCTGCATTAACTACTTATTATTCCCCGGATAATGGTTGTCGCTATCTCTTTGGGTTGGATATTTTGGTTTCGCCCGCAGATGCTACTTCTGCCATTTCATTATTAAAACAAATGGGCTGGAAACCCAAGTCTCGTATATCAGACAGCCTCCTGTCTGTTTATCAAGGCTTAGGTTTCCAAGATGACTCCCAATATCCTCTCACTCTCCAATGGCACGTCTTTCCTAGCTTTTTTCAAGAGGGTGCTGATGATGAGTTTTGGCAAGGGGCAATAACTACTAAAATTGGCGATATTTCAACATCTGTTTTAGAGCCAACGGCTCAGTTATTATCTCTCTGTTTACAAGTCTGTGCCTGGGAGCCTATTTTACCTATCCGTTGGTTAACTGATGCGAGAATTATTCTTAATCGTTATGGCACTGATATTGATTGGCACCGACTTATTCAACTGGGACAAAAATATCAATTGATTTTACCATTAACTCTCATGATGAATCAATTGGTTCAAGTTTTTCCTGATTCTGTTCCCCCTGAGATTTTGGCACAATTGGCTCAGTTGAAAGTTTCCCAATTCGAGCTGATAGAATATCAGATGAAAACACGGAGAAATTCTTTTCTATTCAATCCTTTATTTTTAAGATATTTTCAATATTTAAGAGCCGTCGGTAATCGCAACTTAGCTTTTAAGTTATTTGGATTTCCCAAGTATTTACAATATGTCTGGGAATTAGAACATATTTGGGAACTTCCCTATCAAGTAATAGTGCGAGGGATGAGACGGATGCGGCATCAATCAAGTAGATAAGTATAGCAGTTGACAGTTGACAGTTGACAGTTGACAATTGACAGTTATTTGAAAGTTAAATTGTTTGATATCTCTTGATATACCTACCATCTAAATCGATTAACTTGACTGTCGAGTTGATAGTGAATCAGCATTTAATTTAATTTAGCAGTAATCTCAGCCGCAATCGCATCCCACACATAAGTCAGCCCTTTCCAAGACAACAACTGAGTTTGGGCAATCACGTAATCAGCTAAATCGGTGCTAGCAGATATCACCATCAATCCTGATTCTCTCCCCAATAACTTCTCAATAAGTTCGGCTTTTTCAGCTAACGATAAGGTTTCAGCCGCTTGCCAGAGGGAATCAACATTATGAGATTTAGCCTGAATTGAGATTGCCTCAGTCGTATACATTTCAATTACACCGTTAAACAACTGTTGCAATTATAAGTGGGATTTCTTTGGCTCTGTAACCGTAGATTTACTGACACTGTGCATTTACTTGACAATCCTCCTCCGTAAATTTGAGAGTATCCCCTATACGGCTAAAAATCGTTGAATTACCTCATTACTCAGCTCGCTCGTCAATCCAGAAGCGACAATCCCACCCTTCTGCATGGCGTAATACCAATCCGCTTGCCTGACAAAATGGAGATGTTGCTCTACTAATAACACAGAAATACCTGTAGATTCAATAATCCGGCGGACAGCGGCTTCAATTTCTAGGATAATGGAAGGTTGAATACCTTCTGTGGGTTCGTCTAATACTAATAACTGCGGTTTCCCCATTAAAGCACGCGCGATCGCAAGTTGTTGCTGTTGCCCTCCGCTTAAGTCGCCTCCCATCCGCCATAGCATGGATTTTAAGACGGGAAATATGGTAAATATTTCTTCGGGAATTTCTGATTTAGCTTTCCTGCCTTTAGGCAATGCTTCTAAACCTAATATGAGATTTTCTTTTACTGTTAAACGAGGGATAATTTCTCTTCCTTGGGGCACATAGCCTATACCTAATTTTGCTCTTTGATCCGGAGATTTGCTAGTAATTGGTTTCTCGTCTAAGGTAATTGTACCACTTCGGGGTTTCAATAATCCCATAATGGTTTTGAGTAGGGTGGTTTTTCCAACTCCGTTACGTCCAATTAAGCATACCATTTGTCCTGGTAATACGGTTAAGTCTACGTTGCGGAGGATGTGGCTTTCGCCGTAGTATACGTTGAGGTTGGATATTTTGAGCATGGTTTTTTAACGCAAAGTTTCGCAAAGGTTTAACGCAAAGGTTCGCAAAGTTTTGATTGATTTTTTATTAGTTATGAGTTTCTGGGGTTTGTCCTAGGTATACTTCGATGACGCGGGGGTTGTTTTGGACTTCTTCAATTGAGCCTTCACAGAGTACTGAGCCTTCGTGGAGTACTGTTACTTTCCGGGCGATTTGACGGACGAATTCCATGTCGTGTTCGATTACTATAATTGAGTGGTTTTCGGCTAATGCTAGGAGTAATTCGCCGACGTTTTCGGTTTCTTCATCTGTTAAGCCTGCTACGGGTTCATCTACTAGTAATAATTCTGGTGATTGGGCAACTAACATGCCAATTTCTAGACGTTGTTTTTCGCCATGGGAGAGGAGGTTTGCTGGTAAATCTGCTTTGGCAACTAAACCAACTGTTTCTAATAAGCCTGCTACATTCCTTTTTTCTGAGGATGGAGGTGTGGAAAATAGGGTGGAGAAGACATTTTTGTTACGATTACTAATTAAATCTAGGTTTTCTCGCACGGTGAGATTGAGATAAACTCGCGGGGTTTGGAATTTCCTTCCAATTCCTAATCTGGCAATTCTATATTCGGGAATCTTCCGCAGATTCTTGCCTTGAAACAAGACTCGCCCTTGAGTAGGTTGGACTTTACCTGTAATAATATCCAAAAATGTAGTTTTCCCCGCACCGTTGGGGCCAATAATTACCCGCAACTCCCCAGCATCCATACTAAAGTTGAGGTTATTCAGGGCTTTAAAACCATCAAAACTTACGGTAAGATTCTCTATCTCTAATATTTTCTCGCTCATTACCTTTGCGTACCTTTGCGCTTACCTTTGCGTACCTTTGCGTTAAAAAAACCATCCCCAATTTACCCAATCTCTTCCCTTTCTCGCTGCACCTCTGGATCTTCCTCTAAACTGGGGTAAGTTATAACTGGCTCGCGTATACCTAGGAGCGATCGCAATTTTACCACACCGGAGCTTTGCCACCACCCGACAATCCCATCAGGCAGTACCGTTACGACAATCAAGAATAATCCACCTTGGAAAAATTGCCATATTTCCGGAAAGTTTTCGCTGAGAATTGTTCCTGCTAATCTCACTAATAAGGTTCCGAGTATGGCTCCAATTAATGTACCTCTACCTCCTACTGCTACCCAAATTACCATTTCAATAGATAGGGCGACATCCATGGTATCGGGGGTGATAATTCCAGTTTGGACTGTGTATAAGGCTCCGGCAATTCCTGCTAATCCTCCAGAAATAGCAAAGACGAGAACTTTAAATCCTGTAGGATCGTATCCGGAGAAGCGGACTCTACTTTCATCATCGCGAATTGCAATTAATAATCGCCCAAATCTGCCGCTAGTTAGCCAACGACACAGGTAATATCCAGCAATTAATAATAAGATTGTAGATTCGTAAAATCCTAATTGGATTCCTTTGTCGCTGGCGATGATTCCAAATAGTTTAGTCGTATCTGTTTTTAATCCATTTGTCCCGTTGATTAATTCTTGTTGCCCGTTGAAGAAATTGAAAAATACCAATAAGGCGGCTTGAGTTAAAATTGAAAAGTAAACTCCTTTAATCCGGTTTCTAAATACCAAATAACCCAGGAATCCCGCTACGATACTGGGAACTACGATGAGGAGAATTACTGTTACCGGAAATGAATAAAATGGATGCCAAAACCAAGGTAGTTTGCTTACGCCATATAATGAGAAAAAATCAGGCAATTGTCCTTCGGGAAGTTGCAGTTGCAAGTGCATCGCTAAGGCATAGCCACCCAAGGCAAAAAATATGCCATGTCCTAGACTAAGTAACCCAGTGTATCCCCAAATCAAATCGATGCCAAGGGCGACAATCGCTAATGACAAAAATCTTCCTAACAATCTGAGGCGAAATGCTGGAAGTATAAGTGGCATTAATACGGCAAAAACTAGGGCTATGACTACTATTGCTATCCCTTCAACAATTAGCTTTTGTCGCTTTTTACCCTTATGACTGATTTTTTCACTTTCTGTTTCTCCTACCATAGCTTATTCCTCAATTTCCATAGCCAACTACCCACACTGAATTTAGATATTTAATCCAAGTTGCTAGTTATGAACTTAGCTCTTTTCGATCCCCCTAAATCCCCCTTGTTAAGGGGGACTTTGAATCCATTTCCCCCCTTGTTAAGGGGGGCTAGGGGGGATCTAACCGTCAATATTTGTAACTAGCAACTTACGTTATTTAATCTTGTCTAATTCGGACAAATGACAAATATGGACGATATGCTGCTTATAACCAATTACTAATGACCAATAACTAATGACCAATCACCAATAACTCATTAAGCATCAACCATCCTTCCTTTCTGTGGGAAAATACCAGAAGGTTTAACCTGCAAAAAGGCAATAATGAGGGCAAATACCATCACTCTTGCCATGCTACTAGTGGAGAAGAAAGTCAAAATATCCACTAAAGGTTTCAAAGATTCCACAGGAGTCAGGAGTAAGACAAGTGTCTGAGAACTAAATAAATAAGAAACCAGCCCAATTACCAACGCGGCTAAAATCGTCCCTAATAAATTACCCACACCACCAACAACTACTACCATGAAAGCATCAACAATGTAGTTTTGACCAATATTTGGGCCGACTGCACCTAATAAGGTAATAGCACAACCTGCAATCCCCGCCAGTCCCGATCCTAAAGCAAATGTTAGGGCATCTACCTTTTGAGTAGGAATTCCTAAACAGCTACTCATACTGCGATTTTGGGTAACTGCCCGAATCCGTAAACCCCATTTAGATCCCTGCAAAAACCAGTAAATTCCCAGTATACAAACAATTGTTAAGCCAATAATAAATAGTCGAGAAGAAGGTAGGACAAATTCACCAATAGTAATGGGTTCATTTAGCCATTTTGGTGAACTGACGCTCACATTTGTCGTACCAAACCAAGGTTTTGCGATCGCTTTTTGTCCCGATTTAAACAAAAGCACCCCCACAGCTACTGTAATTCCAGTAGAAAGGGTTAAAATAGTAGTCGTTGCCCAATTACGAATCTCTTGCCAATTCTGACGACGACTTAATATTGATATTGCCCCAAAAAATAACAGACAAAATAGGGCAATCCCAATTATCATTACCCAGTTGACGCTCCGGACAAATTGTCGCAAAATGAGGCTAACTCCCCAAGTTGCCAAGAGAGTTTCCAATGGTCGTCCATAGAGAAAGCGAATTACTCCTCTTTCCAATGCCAACCCTACTAATGCGGCAACAATAAACGCCGCAGGCAGGGCAAACCATATATAATAACTTGCCCCAGATTCTCCCCACATTTTGAAGGCATTCTGTACCACAAAAGTGGTATAAGCTCCTAACATCATTAATTCCCCATGGGCTAGATTAATTACGCCCATGAGTCCAAAGACAATGGCTAGTCCTAATGCAGCAATTAATAGAACTGAACCAATGCTAATACCGTTAAATAAACCGTCTAATAGTGCTAGCACTTAGATTTTCAATTGGCTAATGAGTAATTGTTAATGGCTAATGGCTAATGGCTAATGACTAATGGTAAAATTTTTACTGGGGCAAAGGTTATCTGGAAAATAATATTGTAATATTTTCCCTTTTCCCTAACCCCTAACCCCTAATCTCTAGCCCCTAGCCCCTAGCCCCTAACCTATTTAAGTTCCCGATAACTTATACTTGCCACCTTTCTTCGGATCGGACCAGTCGCAAGCATAACCTTTAGTATCAGCTACATACTGATTCCAAGGTACTGGATCCACAGGTTTGTCGGTAGAGAATACAACCTTAAACTGACCATCTGCTTGGATTTCACCAATCCGCACGATTTTGGAAATATGATGGTTCGGTTTCATCTCAACTGGCCCCTCTGGAGCAGCAAATTTTTGACCTAAAGCAGCCGCTCTTACCTTTTCCAAATCGTCAGCGGTTCCCGCTTTTTCTACTGCCTGTTTCCAGAGATAAACCATGATATAGGCAGCTTCCATGGGATCATTTGTGACTCTATCTGCACCGTATTCTTTTTTGAAAGCTTCGACAAATTTCTTATTTTCTGGAGTATCTACAGATTGGAAGTAATTCCAAGCCGCATAATGTCCCACCAGAAAATCAGGGCCGATTTGTCGTACTTCTTCTTCCGCTACACTTACAGACATGACTGGGTATTTATCTGGTTTGAGTCCAGCGGATTTAAGCTGTTTGAAGAAGGCAGTATTGCTATCTCCATTAAGGCTATTGAAAATTACCCCACCATTGGGTAAAGCTTGCTTAATTTTGGTAATAATTGGCGTAACTTCCGTACTACCTAAAGCTAGGTAATCTTCCCCAACTGTTTTTCCACCTTTGGCTGCCAGTTGTGCCTTAATAATAGTATTAGCTGTTTTCGGGAAAACATAGTCCGAACCAACTAAGAAAAATTCTTTCCCTTTCTTTTCTAACAGCCAATCTACTGCTGGTTCGATCTGTTGGTTAGGTGCTGCACCCGTGTAGAATATATTTTGGGAACATTCCTGACCTTCATATTGGACGGGATACCACAACATGTGTTTTTTCGATTCAAACACATCCAATACTGCCTTGCGACTAGCAGAAGTCCAACATCCAAAAATAGTGACTACTTTATCTTGATCGATTAACTTGGCAGCCTTCTCTTTGAAGGTATCCCAATTAGACGCACCATCTTCTTTAACTGGTTCAATTTTCTTACCCAATACTCCACCAGCATCGTTAATCTCTTTAATGGCTAATAGTTCCGCATCCACCACGGTAGTTTCGCTAATTGCCATTGTACCGCTGAGGGAGTGAAGAATCCCCACTTTAATCGTGTCTCCACTGCCACTAGGCGGTGCTTGGGAACCAGAATCAGCTTGCTGGTTGGGTGTACCTGTATCACTTGTCTGGTTGGTGTCACCGCCACAGGCTTTCAATAGAATACTAGTACCTAAAGTAGCCGAGCCGTAGATCAGAAATTTCCGTCGCCCTAATCGCTTTGACATATCTTCAATCAGATTCCTCTGGTAATTAAAATGGTTGATTATAGAGAAACACACAGTTAGTCTGCGATGATAGAGCGAGGCTGCTTAAATAATTGTAACGGCGTATACAATTATTTGGAGATCGGCTGTGGAGCAGGCAGACAAACCCTCAATAGCTCTTCTCAGTGGCATTATGGAAGGGTTTCGCGATCGCAAAACCTGTCCATTAAGACAGGCGATCGCAAATTCCTCAAAAAAAACTTGCCAATTTGCGATCGCCTGTGCTACGATAATTAATCGGTGAGGACATGGGTCGATGCCCGAGTGGTTAATGGGGGCGGACTGTAAATCCGCTGGCTACGCCTACGCTGGTTCAAATCCAGCTCGGCCCACCTCCTTAAATTTAGATCCCTGGATCTAATCCCAAATTTATTTATTTGCCCGTGTAGCTCAGTGGTAGAGCACACCCTTGGTAAGGGTGAGGTCACGAGTTCAATCCTCGTCACGGGCTTTTTATTGATTGTGTAAATTAGTATAGCGCTTCGTGCTGGTACAGTTACACATTACAAGATGGATTCTAGCTCGGCAGCCTATCAGAACAAAAGTACTGTAACTACACCAGCAGTACTGTTGGAAGTACAAAACGCCGCCAGCAATATCATAAGTAAAAAATAAGAAGTTCGTAGTAGGGGATTAATCGCCTACTACAAACAAAATAAGCTCTAGCCCCTAACCTCTAGCCCCTAGCCCCTTATGAAATTATCCCGTCGTTGGTTTTTATCTTCCTTAGCTTCCAGCTTAACTATCAGTAGCTTAACTAGCTGTAACTCAAAACAAGATACAACTAAGGCAGCTCAAGTCTCTCAATTAGTCTTTGTCAATCCTAGCAATCCGACTACATTTAATTATCCTCTTAATGATTCTGCTTTCAGCGTTTTTGGCTTCTTATATGATGGATTAATTAGTGAAAATGGACTAACGGCAGAATTGGAACCAGCATTAGCTGAATCTTGGCAAATTTCTGAGGATAAGAAGCGAATTACCTTCACTCTGCGAGAAGGATTAAAATGGTCAGATGGGGAACCTCTCACGGCTGATGATGTAGTTTTTAGTTATAATGAAATCTATCTCAACGAAAAAGTACCAACAGGGATTAGAGATATTCTCCGTATTGGTACTTCAGGGATTTTTCCATCAGTAAAAAAACTCGATTTACGGCAAGTTGAGTTTAGCGTACCGGAACCTTTTGCGCCGTTTTTACGATATGCAGGAGGGATACCTATTTTACCTGCTCATGCTTTGCAGGAGTCAGTAAGAAGTACTGATGAAAAAGGAAATCTTAAATTTCTCTCAACTTGGGGGACTGACACGGATCCTCGCAAAATTATCGGAAATAGTCTCTATCGAATGGCAAGCTATACTCCCAGCGAACGAGTTATTTTTGAACGGAATCCTTATTACTGGCGTAAGGATAAAGAAGGAAATACCCAACCTTATATTGAGCGAATTGTTTTACAAATTATCGAAAATCCGGATACTCAATTATTAACATTCAGATCCGGAGAACTTGATAGTTTTGATGTGGCACCAGAAGGGTTTAGTTTGCTGAAGCGGGAGGAAAAGAAAGGCCACTATACTATTTATAATGGCGGGCCTGATTTAGGGACTAGATTTTTGAGTTTTAATCTAAATCAGGCTAAGGATAGCAAGGGAAAACCATTTGTCGAGCCAATTAAATCTCGCTGGTTTAACACTTTGGCATTTAGGCAAGCTGTTGCTTATGCTATCGATCGTGAAACTATGAAGAATACGACTTTTCGGGGATTAGCGGAATTGCAACATTCCCCACTTGCCCTGCAAAGTCCTTATTATTTATCTCCGGAAAAAGGGTTAAAGACATATCAACACGATCCAGAAAAGTCCAAGAAAATATTACTTGATGCTGGGTTTAAATATAACGACAAAGGACAGTTATTGGATAATGAGGGGAATTTAGTCAGATTTACCTTATTGGTGAAAGCGGAGGAGAAGGTAAGGGTAGATGCTGCGGTGCAAATTCAACAAGATTTGAAAAAGATTGGCATTCAAGCTGATTTACAGGTAATCAACTTCAATGTAATTGTGGAAAAGCTACAAAGTCGGAATTGGGAGGCTTATGTTGGTGCATTTGGTGGGGGTGGAGTTGAACCTCATAATGGATTTAATATCTGGTATTCTCAAGGATCTTTGCATCAATTTAATCAAGGTCCTCAGTCAGGTGAGCCGCCAATTAGGGATTGGAAAGCGTCAGATTGGGAGTTGGAAATCGATCGTTTATTTGAAGCTGGGGTGAAAGAGTTGGAGGAGAATAAGCGGAAGGAAATTTACGGGAAATTCCAGCAAATTGTTCAGGAACAGTTGCCGCTTATTTATCTGGTGAATCCCCTGTCATTGTCAGCGGTACGAGATAGAGTGAAAAATATTAAGTTTTCCGCTTTGGGTGGGGCTTTCTGGAATTTGTATGAACTTAAAATTATGCAATTCAGTTGACAGTTGACAGTTGACAGTTGACAATTGACAGTTGACAATTGACAATTGATAGTTTACAGTTAACAGTTTATATAGCAACCGCCAGGACAGCCCCGACGTTCTCAATTCCTGAAACCATTGACTTTATCGCTTTCTTCCCTAGCCCCTAGCCCCTAGCCCCTAGTCCCTAGCTATAGTTGATAGTTGAGAACTTAAGTTCTCTCTAATTGATGGACAAAGAACTAATAACTAACAACTAATCTTAGTTAACATTATTTCTATTAACTTTGCCGCTTTCTGTCTGTGGCTGCCCAAATTTTTCGGTAGAGGATACTGCTGCTTTAGGAATCTCAATAACTGGTCTATTTACAGCAATCATTAAGGGTTCTGATGTCACTGCTGGTTGTGTAACTTTAGCTTGTTGCAGTGCGAATTGAGAACCGGGGAAAATGCCGGAGAAAGCACCAACAAACGCCGCCGCAATCGCACCACCACCCCAAACCATCGCCTTACGCAAGCGGCGACTATCAATCCGGGCAAAAACTTGCTTCGCTGTTTCTGGAGCTGTTACCTGAGAAGTTGGTACTGGTAGCTTATGGAATCCGCCACGCAGCTTGAGGAGTCTAGCGTATAAGCGCTGGATATCCGGTTCCTTTGCCAACCATTCTTGTACGGTGATTCGCTCGGTTGCGGTAACTTCGCCGTCTATGTAGGCACTGAGTAATTCAAAGCGATCGCGCTGTAAACTGTCCATGTCTCTAGCTGCTTCCGGTCTGGTTTTTTGAGAAGGGTTAAAATTGGCATTCATCTTTAGAACAACACTGAGTCATCACAGGCGCTGGGTAGAGTACCCGATTATATATTTAATCATAAGGCAAATTAACAATCGCTAAGAAAAACAATTTATCTAGAGGGGTCACAAAATTGATTAGGATTCCAAATAGGTTTGGAGTTGAGATTGTAGTCTTGCCCTAGCCCTGGCAATTCTCGATTTGACTGTACCTAAAGAGACACCTGTGATTTCGGCAATTTCCTCGTAAGCCATCCCTTCAATTTCGCGGAGGACAATGGTAGTGCGGAATACTTCTGGCAAATCTGCGATTGCATCCCGTAACTGCTCGTAAAACTCTCGCGTTGTCATATCTTCATCTGGGCTTGGGCTATCGGAGGCTATTTCCCAATCCATATCCCCGTCATCCATGTGACGTGGCGCATCTAGGGATAGAGGCGGAGCTACCCGTTTCCGTTTCCGGAGTTCATCATAAAACAGATTGGTTGCAATCCGGCTCAACCAACCCTGAAACTTCACAGGTTCATTCAGTTTGCTAATGTTACGGTAAACCCGAATCCATACTTCTTGTGCCAAATCGGCTCTATCTTGCCAGTCAGGTGCTAGGTGGTACAAAATTTTATCCACATGAGACTGATACCGACGCAGCAATTCGGCAAAAGCGGCGCGATTGGGGCTAATCCCCTCCTGACAGCGCAAAATCAAATCGTAATTGCAGAGTTTTTCAGGCTGCACTGCTGGTACTTGAGGAAGTGTTACCTCAGCACGTGGCAAGGATATAGAAATTGGTTGACTCATGGGTGGAATGGGTGCTAAAACATCCTTTCTACTCCAAGACGCTTCAGTTTCTAAAGGGTTCCCGGCAGGTGAGGCAATTTTGGTGGTTTTGTTTTTGTCCGTCCCCTCCATGAGGATCTGGTCAATTAACTATCATCGCTCATCAGGCTTGCTAATGGCATCCTCTTGGAGGGTGTGGGGTGTGGGGTGTG
>DOIX01000074.1:5113-5326 GCA_003511885.1 Cyanobacteria bacterium UBA11153 | reverse complement strand
TAGGCAAGAAATCGATATGACGAACGGAATGTGGGGTAACTATCATGAAAAAAGTCAAGGGAAAAAACCGAACACCGTTGGCGATCGCGAAGCGCGAAGCGCATACTCCGAACTCCGAACTCCGAACTCCGAACTCCGAACTCCGAACTCAGGTCTCCACCTTTCTTCCTGTCTCTTTGGCTCTTAACTGGGGCTTGCTGTATAAAGCTGAAA
>DOIX01000074.1:970-4715 GCA_003511885.1 Cyanobacteria bacterium UBA11153 | reverse complement strand
GACTTATTCAGCAAACCCTAACTGGATGCAAGACTCATGTCTCCACATCCTCGTCATCCTCATCGGAATGCTCCAGTATACTTTGCACCACCTTAGCGCCAAATTCATTGCGACTTTCAATTTCACTGACTCGCGTAGCAATCTGTTGAGCTGCCTCCAATTCTCCCAATCGAGCGCGAATTAATCCAGAAGCAGAATAGGCATTGATATACAGCCGGATATTCAGATCCTCACGGCGATCCCTCAGAATCGGCTTGAGTTGTACCCAATCAGTGGGCAAATCTTCAGTCTGTTGTACCATCGCCAGCACTTTCGTGGCAACTTGCAACGCTAATTGATTATTGTGCGTGTAAAAAAAGTAGCGATAGGCAGAGACTAAAACATCAGGGCGATCCCCCGCCAGCTCAAGTGCTTTCTGCATATATGGATTGGCAATTTCTGGTGTATCCCAATGCTCAGAAACTGACAGTAGCAACTGTTTGATATCCTCAGAAACTGGATACCAAGAGAGACGAGCAACTGTCTGCTGGGGGGGAGAGGGAGAAATGACCATTGAAATTCTAGGACATCGTAGAGATTACTGCGATTATAGAAGATGGCGATCGTAAAACCTGAAGCGATATTAAGCTTGTACTCAAGCGTTAAAACAGCCAATCCATACAGATTTCAATTAAATAATTGGGGTTGGGGGACAAGTATAACTCAAGTTGCTAGTTATAAGCGATTAGTAATTTGGATCCCCCTAAATCCCCCTTACTAAGGGGGACTTTCCACAAACAGTCAGAAATAATTGATGTTCTCAAACAACAACCTTTGTTTCTAAGAGAACAAGTCAAAGAAGTCAGATATCAGTGGTGCGTTAGCTTTCAGCATAACGCACCCTACTTAATTAATTAACTTTGAGATCGAGTCTACGGGTTTGTTTGGTTACTCCCGGAAGTGCCACTGGAGTTGCTTCCGGAATTGTCAGTTGAGTTATCCTCAGTATCGTCAGTTGAGTTATCATCAGTACCGTCAGTTGAGTTATCACCCGGAGTGGAATTACCATTATTAGCCGTAAACAAACCACCTCTTAAGCCAGGGAAAACCCGGCTAAATGGTCCTACTGCCACAAAGGTTGTGGTAGGACCGGGATTGCTATAACCCCTGAATTCTGGAATAGAGTTCGAGGTAGGATCTGAAGGAGAGTTATTGTTATTAGGACTGTTGGGATTGTTGGAATTGTTGGAATTGTTGGAATTAGAGTTATTCCCCGTAGTAAATCCAGTTTCTAGAGGAATAGTCACAAAATCACCTGTTAAATCCACCTCAAAGTCAGCGGGATGAGATTTTCCGGGGAATGATACTGTAAATGCTGATGCTGGAATATCGTCAACATCACTAGGTTGACCGGATTGAGGTACAATTTGAAATACAAATACATCCTCAATTACACTGACAGTTTCCGTGTCTCCGGCTGTACCCGTAGTGATGAGAACAAAATCTGGAGGAGTCTGATATTGGGTACTAGGAGTGGGAGTGCCTGTGGTAGTTAGAGAATTAATCGTAAAGCTCAATTCTGCGGGAACCCCCTTCAAGGGAATAGCTGTACCTCCGGAACCAGTTACCACAAAGGATACACTACCGGGCACATTGCCTGTATCGCCCACAGCAGGAGTGCCGCCAGGAGCAGTACTGAGAGTAGGAACTAAAGATGGTTCAAATATGATATTTTGAGGCAAATCTCCTTGAGGTGTGGTAATATTAACATTTTCAATTACCAGAGCGCCATCTTTGCCAACCACAAACGCTCTGGGATCTGCACCACCAGGATCGGGAACAAAAATGATGCCATTAGAAAATGAGGCACTCCCTCCTGTAATCGGGACGATATCGCTGGTGGTTTGGGCATAAGCCGGAGAAATCGCGATCGCTAAACTGCCAGCTAAACTCAGACCGATACTATATTGAGATAATTTGGTAATCATATTGCACCTGGTTTTTCGATTTACAACAGTTGTCGGTAAATTCTAGTCAGATATCCCACTAACTCATCAGCTATCCTTGGTGAAAGACGGTACAAATCAAGATTTGTTTCCCAACGGGAAAATGGGAAATGGCGAGAAATCATTATTTTCTTGTTCCCTCCTCTTACTAAGGGGAGGGGTATCCTCTGAGTGCAAAAACGGGATCCTCCCTTAACCATGAGCCATGAGCCACTAACCGCATCGGCATCCGCTGTACGACTCCCCTAAAAAGTAAATGTCGTCCGAATCGCGCCAATAAAAATGGTGTCATTATCAGAATTATGTCCGGGATTAAATAGGAGAATAAATCCCGGCGTGACACTAATATTATCGGCAAGACTGAAACGATAAAACGCCTCCACATGAGTGGTAGTATCTGGTTGCCCACCCTCAGTGGCAGCAAAGTTACCTTCAGTCAGGAAAGACGGAATATTTCTGCCACTACCATTGGCAGAAACATCGCTATCAATAATTTTAGGAGGCTGCCCCACATAAATACCTGCTAAATTTCCTGCACCCAAAAAATCGGGGAAATTCAGATAAGCCATCCAATTAAAAGTTTCCACAGTACCCGATCCACCTGTAAAATCAGAGGTAGTGTAACCAGCCCAACCACCAAAGGTAAAACGCGGACTTACTCGCCATTCCAGTGATGCACCAAAGGCATTAGTATTAATTGGCGCTCGTTGAGTAAAGGGATTAGTGGGTATGACTAATAAATCATCACCCACACCTGTAAATAAGCGACCGAATGGCGAGTAAGAATTAAGGTATTGGAAGGAAATATCCAAAGTATTAATCGGGGAAAAAACCAACTGTGCCCCGGCTGTAGTTACGCCAAAATCGCTACCAAAAATACTGCCAAATTGAGGATCTTCCGGTAAACTAGATGAATAAACCCCTTGCAAACTGATGCGCGGAGCAGCTTGCCAATCAAAACCAATACCACCGCTACCCGAACCAATATTAATAATTGGGTTCCGCTGGGCAAAGCGAGATAGCGGCCCAAACCCAGCACTTTCTACCCGATTAGTTCCTCGGAAAACATTAACAGGATTTACTCCTTCTGGCCCAACAATAAAGGCAACTTTATTGCCAATCAGTTGACGGTAGCTGAGATCGCTGATCCGGACATCATTATCATTATCCCCTTCATATCCTAAACCAACAAAGTTAGTTAAAGCCGGACCATTTTCCACTGTTCTTCCATTCCCAGCTTGGAGTCCAGTCAGTAAGAGAGTACGGGGGCTAAACTGAGTAAATAAACTCAGTTGGGTATTAGTAATCAGATTGATATTGGTATCGGGATCGGGAAATCGGTTAATGAAGAGATCGAATTTATTGTCACTCCTTCCTTGCACACCCATTACCACTTGTCCGAAGAGTTTGGTGGTGGTAGAAAATTGACGATCTTGCAAAAATGCCACTCGTTCTTCTAAATTATCCACCCGCGTTCCCAAAGAAGCAAGTTCTGCTGAAAATTCCTCCATTAGTCGTTGGAGACTGGTTAAATCATCTTTGGGAAAATCTGGTTTAACATTACCAATCAACCTTTCCACTTGTTGCAAACAAGCATTTAATCCCGCTGCAAACTCATAGCGAGTCATCGCCCGATTGCCCCGGAATGTACCATCAGGATATCCTGCAATACAGCCGTAACGTTCCACAAGATTGCGCAATGCTTCGTAAGCCCAATCCCCTGGGGAAACATCCCGCAACTGCGATACATTAGTTACTTG
>DOIX01000074.1:0-749 GCA_003511885.1 Cyanobacteria bacterium UBA11153 | reverse complement strand
GATACATTAGTTACTTGACCCATCGAGTCAGTTTCCGTATTTTCTGAGTCATCCCATTCGAGAGGTTGTAGCTCCTGAGACAAATCCGGCTCCACAGCTTGCGCCAAGGTAGAAACTGGAGTTATCGCTTCCTCTGTGGGTACTTCCTCCTCAGTTGGCAGAGCTGGTGCTAACTCTGATACAGGATGAGGTTGAGTTTGTGAGAGAGTCTCAACAGACTCATCAGACAGGCTCAGTATCGGTGTCGAGGATACTGCGACTTCAGTTATCTCTGAAGACTCTTCTGCCACTGGATTGCTTTCTGGGGATATTTCTGTTTGCGCGATGTCTCTGGCGGGTGCAGCCATCGCTCTTCCGGCTAATGTACCAGCAAATACCACGCTCATCCCCAATGAGTAGATTATCTTGTTCATATACACCCTCCACCACGGAATTGATTGATTTTGCGATCGCGTGGCACTGCCGCACACCGCTTATGGCATCCCCACCATTGTTAACCTTTCTCAGTCGGTTGCTCTTGGTTGTCAATGACTGAATCTTTGTTTTGAGGATGCACCTGATCTAATTTGACCATAATTTTGCTCTTTAGGAGTTCTAGGCTCATCTCCAAATGTTAAGGACTTCTTAATTTTCCGCTTTGTCTTCAGATTTTTTCCTACCACCAAACAGTTTTTTAAAGAACGCAGCTACTCCCACAAGAAAGAAGATCCAAATTTTTTTCAGGGCTATAGCGCTACCCATTAAGGTTA
>DOIX01000269.1 GCA_003511885.1 Cyanobacteria bacterium UBA11153 | reverse complement strand
TCAACTGTCCACTGCTATACCAACAATCCGGTAAACCGTTACCAAATTTCCTGCCAAATTTACACTTTCACAAACCAGCCCAAACGAGACATCCCATACCCAACTACCCACCACAATAACAAAGTTACCACAGCAAATAAAAATGAACCATTCATCGCACCAGCCCAAGATGCAAAAATATGTTCGTAAATCCAATTATAAGTAGTCGGCGCATTCTCCCCACTACCAATATTCGTTTTTACCATCAATTTAATCATTAACACAGACATCACAAAAATTGCGATCGCATTTACCCCCATAATCTCGAAAGGTTTCCCCCACTCCCTCCGTTTCCGCACTTCGATAATCTCAAAACAAGCGGCTAACAATAGTAACGCCCAACCCGCTGTAAATAAAGTATATGAAGAAGTCCATATTTTCTTATTTAGGGGAAACCAAAAATCCCAAATTTGCCCGACAACTAAACCACTCAAACCCCATAACACCATATCCATACTAGTTCGAGATTTAATCGGCTGTTGTCGCAACCATTCTCCGGTAAAATAGCCCAGTAAAACTGTCACTACTGCTGGTATAGTACTAAATAATCCTTCTGGATCCCCCATCGATTTGAAATTATCGCCTTTATATAAATGTGCTGTCGGAATAATTATCCGATCAATATAAGCCCCAAAATTACCTTCTCGCGTCAAATTACCCGCCCCAAAATCAGGTACAGGTATGAATAACATCGCCACCCAATAACCAATAAGTAAACTGGCAGCTAATATCCATTGCCCCTTGCGTGGTAAATTAAGAACTGCTATAGTTGCCAAAAAATAAGCGACACTAATCCGCTGTAATACCCCCATAATCCGGATATTACTCCAGTCGTAAGTCCAAAATCCATTTAAAAATAATCCCAGGGCAAATAGAATCCCACAGCGGCGAAAAATCCGCCAATAAACAGTGGGAGTCGCTGTGTTTCCCTCAGTATATTTCTTGAGAGAAAATGCCATCGCCACGCCGATAATAAATAAAAAGAAGGGAAAAACTAAATCAGCCAAAGTACAGCCATTCCAATCCGCATGACTCAGGGCAGGATAAACGGCATCTGCAACTCCTGCCATATTCACTAAGATCATACCAGCCATAGTAATGCCTCGGAAAGCATCAAGAGAAGTCAGACGATTATTTTTTGTCATTAGTCATTGGTAATGATCGATCAACTGTCAACTGTCAATTGTCAACTGTCAACTGTCAACTGTCAACTATCTATGAATTTTCCCATCCGGCATAGTTGCCCCTTGCAAGATAGCCCCCATCAGATTTGCCGTACTCAATTCTGCCCGATCCATGTTAGCTTTAGTTAGATTTGCATCTGTTAAGTTTGTCCTCGCCATATACGCTTCAATCAAGTCAGAATCAGTCAAGTTAGCTTGACTGAGATTAGCGCGACTGAAATCAGCCCGATTTAATCGACAATTACTTAAATTTGCTTGATTTAATTGAGCTTTATTAAATTTGGTATCAGGCATTACTGAACCTTGTAAGTTAACACCAGTCAGGTTTGCTTCACTTAATTTTGCCCTTTCCAGCTTCACATTAGTCAGGATTGCCCCTTGGAGATTTGCCCCGATTAAGTTAGATTCTGTGAGAAAAGATGAACTTAAATTTGCTCCACTTAAATCTGCCTCTTGTAAATTTGTATATCTTAAATTAGTTTCTCTCAAATTAGCGCCACTGAGATTAACTTTCGACAAATCTGCACCTGCCAAATTTGCCCCTCGTAAATCTACCTTCCGCAAATTAGCACCGCGCAAGTTAGCAATATAAACTCTATGCTCCTCTCGGAAATTTGCCCCGCGCAAACAAGCACCTGTTAAGTCAGCACCGCTTAAATTTGCCCCGCGCAAATCGGCATCGATTAAGTTAGCATCAATGAATTTTGCTAAGGTTAAATTCGTACTCCGTAAGTCTGCCCCTTGTAAGCTAGCACCGTGCAAGTCAGCATTACTGAGATTCGCACCATTGAGTGATGCTTGATTGAGATTTGCACCACTCAATCTTGTCCCAATTAAATTAGCTTTTCTCAGATTAGCGCGACTCAAATATGCTAAAATTAAGGTAGCGCTATGCAAGTCTGCCTCATTTAATATTATCCCAATTAAATCAGCTTCAAATAGATTAACCCCACTCAAACTCGCGCCGCTAAATTTAGTTTCTCCGTTAGCATATCGCTGTAAAAGTTCATTAGCATTCATAATATCCTAAACCTCAGTTACATAAATAGTAGTTTGTAGTAGGCGATTCATCGCCCACTACTAGCTAGTATATGTTTGTAATGGGTGATGAATCGCCCACTACTAGCTAGTATATGTTCACTACTAGCTAGTATATGTTCACTACTAGCTAGTATATGTTTGTAATGGGCGATGAATCGCCCACTACTAGCCAGTATAGAAAGGTTTGAGAGATCTTGCGATCGCGCTGGCGGCTTGGGTACTTTCATCGGGGTTGGCAATTCCCTTGGCTGTATGGTAGAGTTTTGATTCTAATTCTGGAAATGTTGGGCAGGTTGAAAATAGTTTTAATACCAAATCATCAAGAGTTTCACTTCTCAAAATTGTCCAATCTTGTCCTCTTCCTTTGAAGGGATGATAAATTACTGAAAATAGTAATAATTTCGCCCGCAGCGGGTTGGTATATTTCATTATTTCCATCCGCACCTCAAATCTATCGTCTATCTGTTTGATTTGATTTCCTTCAGATATTGGCTGATGTTTAATATCTTGTCTAGATGCTAATGACTGATTATATTCAGCTTGTTTATTGATTTTAATTCCAGTTGATTCTCCAGAGTCGCGATACAGTTTTTCCAGTTTACTAATAATGGTTTGGGCTACTACAGTATATTCCACATGTCGATTGAGGGTTTGTACTTGTTTGGCGAATGCTGCACTGAGTTCATCTAGAGTTGGGTTGGCTTGATTTATTTCTCGGATTAACTCGCATAAGTTGAACTTGTCTAAGATATTTTGATCATTTTCCCACCTATTTTTACAGACATAAATTATTAATTTTTTCATTCTGATCCCATGAGAATCTTGTTCTATTTCCTTGGCAATATCATCAAAAACAGATAAAGTGTTTGAAGTAGTAACCAAATTCTCTGGCTTGATAAATACGACTTGAGTTACTTCTTCTAATTCCTGGTACAGTTGACCTAATTGATTAATAACAATCTCGGAGACTAGGAGATATTCGGCTTGTCGATTCAGGGTTTGCACCTGCCTGTGTAAAGTCGCGGCAAGCTCTTCGATAGTTGAGTGAGACGATCTGAGTTTTTGAATTAAATCAGCTAACCTGTAATTATGCAAAATATTCGGATCGTTTTCCCAACTATTTTGGCAAGCATAAACCATTAACTTTTTGATCCGGGATGCGTTAGGATGCGCCTCTAACTCTTGCACAATTTTATCAGCCGTTAATAATCCAAGCATTGCCTTATTAATTGGGTATGATTTTATTCAATAGCCGTAAATTCAATAGGAGGTTGCCCTCCACTAAATTAAATTTGCTTCCGACGGTAAAATCTCTTGAAGCTTATTATAGTACAGATCCCGTTGAAGAACCCCGCGCCTGAA
>DOIX01000268.1:5602-6406 GCA_003511885.1 Cyanobacteria bacterium UBA11153 | reverse complement strand
ATCAGAGACCTGAGTTCGACGAAAGAGCCGAAGCTGAAAGCCAGTAAACAAGAGCTTTACAGCATTTTTTGAGCAAATCTCTTAGGCAAGAAATCGATATTACGATCCCAATGCGTGGTAACTATCATGAAAAAAGTCAAGGGAAAACTCCGAACTCAGGTTGATGGAGGCGAAGAAATTAGAAATTATGGCATTTTTAGTTGACTTTTGAGGAGTGAGATGTAGAATATAGGTAAGAAATTCCTAGTTTCAATTATTTAGGTCGTATTGAAAAGAGCAGACCTTTTTTTATGGCAATAAGCCGTCAATAACTGACAGCATACAGGATTGACAGCTTATTGTCACCTCGTCAGCTCAAGAGATGGAGTTTCCCACAACAATAATTTCTTATGAAAGATCAACAGACAATGCAATCTACCCTATTGACCCCCCCAAACCAATACCAGAAAACAAGTCAAGAACTAGCTCTGACTATTGCCCAGTTAGCAGATGACCGCAAAGGTGATAATATTGTCATATTGCGGGTGGCAGAAGTTAGCTACATAGCAGATTACTTCGTGATCGTTACTGGCTTTTCCCGGATCCAAGTCCGAGCAATTCAAGGGTGGATCGAAGAAGAAGTAGAAAAATTGTGCCAACGCTTACCAATCCGGACAGAAGGACAAGCCGATAGTAGCTGGATTCTGCAAGATTACGGTGACGTAATGGTTCACATTATGTTACCCCAAGAACGGGAATTCTATAATTTAGAAGCCTTTTGGGGTCATGCCGAGCGGATAGAAATTATAGCAGTGGACAGTTGAC
>DOIX01000268.1:461-5343 GCA_003511885.1 Cyanobacteria bacterium UBA11153 | reverse complement strand
TTCCGCTTCTCTTCATGATGTTATTGATGTCTTAACCGATGTGGCGGTTGCTATAACTCTCAACAGACGCTATCCACCAAACACTGAATAAAACTGGACAAGCAGTTGAAACAGCGTAGAGATAGCCAGCCTCAGTAAAAAACTACGTTTTTAGGGTGATGACACCTACGAGTGCTTTCTGTGCTTGTAGCTCTGTCGTCAATTATTAAACATCTCTGTTTAGCCCGAAGAAGTGTAATAGGCATCTCCAGAAATTAGGTTTTCACCTAGACAGGATAAGGGTTTGAGATTATTTTTGGAGATGACTAATAAACATAAAAAGAGGAGTTGCGATCGCAAGTGACGTAGAGCAATTGACAATTGACAGTTGACTGTTACATAGTATGGGAATAAAACCGTTGATGAACTCAGAGTCAAAAGCTCTATTCATAACCTTATTTATGTCTTAAGCGATCTAGCAACTGCTATAAGCAAAGACACCTAATCGGAAAGGGATCGCGATGAAGGAATCTTCTGTATCTGGCTGTCCAGTACCACCTGAACAGCAACCGATTAATGAATATCAGGAATTAACAGATGCTTGGTTTTTTAGTTGGGCAAGGCTGGAGGGACAAAGCTATATCAGGAAACTAGTGTGGGTGTGGGGCATAAGTTGGGCGATCGCAGGACCTGTAGCAGCGGCTTCTTTTGCGCCACCAAAATACCCATTCCAGTTTATCTTGGCGGGAGGGGGTGGTGCAACTCTATTTGTCGCTTTGCTAGTCCTGCGGCTATATTTAGGTTGGTCTTACGTGGGATCTCGTCTGTTTGAGGAGACAATAGTCTACGAGGAGACAGGCTGGTATGATGGTCAAACCTGGATTAAGCCTCCAGAAGTATTATCGCGCGATCGCCTAGTCGTCTCTTATCAAGTCCAGCCCATCCTCAAACGTCTGAAGCAGACGTTTGGTATTCTAGTTCTATTTGTACTTATTGGTAGCCTAATTTGGAATTTTTTGTAATACTAAATGGAACATTCCTGAACATCGCCCCCCATTTATCAGGAGTTCCTACGGAAATTTAAACATGACAAGGGGAAAACGCAATCAAGCACCAGATATAGAAGTCCGTTTACTACGGGAAGGATTAGTCGAGTCAACCCACCGCGTCCAAGCCGTTCTCTGCGACGAGCGGGGACGGCTGCTATCTGTAGCGGGTAACTCGGAAACTTCTGCATTTATTCGTTCCGCCCTCAAACCCTTTCAAGCACTAGCGGTTACCACAACGGGTATTCTGGAACGTTACGGACTCAACGATCGAGATTTAGCCATCATCTGCAGTTCCCACCAAGGCACTTTGGCACAAATCCGCCAAGTGTTTAAAATCCTGTGGCGCTGCGATGTAGATCCCTCCGCCCTTCAATGTCCGATCCCAAAAGGCAAGCAAAGTGCCCTAGAATACAACTGTTCTGGCAAACATGCGGGCATGATCGCCGTTTGCCAGCAACGACAGTGGCCGATAGATACCTATTTACAGTACAACCATCCCATTCAAAAACTAATCTTGACTCAAGTGGCAGAGTTGATGCGGATGCCACCTCAAGAGCTAATTATCGCTCGCGATGACTGCGGCGCACCCACCTTTTTGATGCAGCTAGGGCAAATGGCTTCATTGTATGCCCAGCTTGGTTCCGGTGATAATTTAGCTATGGAGCGAATCGTCCGTGCGATGACTCATCACCCCAATCTAGTGGCAGGAGAAGGGGCTTTCGATACCGAACTCATACGCTTAACTGATGGAGAATTGGTCAGTAAATCCGGCGCGGAAGGGATTCAATGTATCAGTAGAGTGGGAATGGGATTGGGTATGGCAATCAAGGTGATGGATGGAGCAAAACGCGCTAAGTATGCTGTTGCTATCCAACTCCTGAAGCAAATGGGGTGGATTACTCCCTCTATTGCCGAAACATTAGAGGAAATGTTTATGAACGTTAGCGATATCAGTCGTTTGGAGGTAATCGGCGAACTTTCAATGATGTGAGGAATGTGATGAGTTTTGAGGAATGAGAAATGAGTTTATAAGAGGTGATTTATAAGAAAGGCGGGCTTTCAAACCTGTGGCTATGGCTAAGGCATAGCTCTCGCTATCAGCCCAGGGATGAAAGCCGCCTGCGAAGGCTTTATCCTTCTTTGACGTACTCCCGCCATTGGTTACCCCAATAACCGATCGCTATTGCCAGATCGGTTGAGGTTGAAGTATTCTTTTGCTATTTATAGCATAAACACTACCTGGTTCTGGTTTATGTTTTTGTATTATGAAACTGCAAACAAGATTGAGTTTAATCGTTATTGTCATCTTTGTCGGAGGCTTAGTAATTTCAGGTGGAGCAGCCTACTTACTGGAAAAACGCCACGCTGAAACCAATACAGTTAAGACAGCCGAAATGCTAATGAGTACAGCCAGCGCTGCTCGCAGTTACACCTCAGATCGACTCCAACCTTTACTTAGTCAGTTAAAAACAGATCAATTCATCCCAGAAACCATTCCATCCTATGCTGCACAGCAACTTTTTACTCGTTTGGGAGATGAATATAAATCCTACACCTATGCTGAACGAGTCTTAAATCCCACGAATCCCAAGGATTTAGCAGAAGGTTGGCAAGTTGAGATTGTTCAAGAATTCATTAATAACCCTAATCTTAAACAACTGGTTAACCAACGCACCACTCTGCAAGGACAAGATACCCTGTATGTTGCCCAACCTATCAAAGTTGCTTCACCAAAGTGTCTCACTTGCCATAGTACGCCAGACAAAGCTCCTCCTGCCCAAATTAAAACTTATGGTAGCGAGAATGGCTTTGGCTGGAAGTTGAATGAAATTATTGGCGCTCGGATTATCTCGATACCAACTGCAGTGCCTCAAAAACAAGCAAAGGAGTCAATTTACTCCTATCTGTTACTAATCGCCAGCATTTTCTTAATTGCATACACAGCTATTAGTATTTTAGTCCAAAACTGGATTGTTAAACCCCTTGATAATATTACCCATTTGCTGGAAGAAATCAGTCTCAGCAGAGTTGCTAGTACAGACCAAAAGATGATGAACTCCCAACTACCAGATGGACGCTCAGATGAATTCGGAAAACTTAGTAAATCGGTAAATAGACTTTTAATTAGCTTAAACAAAGCTTTGTCTAAGTAGTATAAATGATTGAAGCATCTTCATGAGTACCTCAAACCTTTGGATTATAGCTGTCACTGGATTATTACTATTTTTATATACGTTTTTTATCAATAATCCTAACTTCGTTGCCCCCGATATTGTGAAGGTTTTGGGGGTTATTATTTTAATCTTCGGTAGTATTGTAATCGTCAACGTACTAGTTTTATTGATAGTTGATGTTTGGTTTGCTCGATCTTCTAAGAAAAAGCCCTCAGCTTTGTTAAGGTTGGTGATTGCACTCGCTTTATATCTGGTGTGTGGTGTGATTATTGCACTAATTCTCGGACACGATATTGCGAGTATATTTGCCACATCTGCCCTAATTTCAGCAGTAGTCGGTTTTGCGCTGCAATCAACATTGGGTAACTTTTTTTCAGGGGTAGCTTTGCGGATCGATCAACCATTTCAACTGGGAGATTGGGTAACGATTCAAGAGCAAGAAGGAGTAGTAGTCGCAATTACTTGGCGAGCTACCACTATTGTCACCAACGATGGTTCTTTGGTACATATTCCCAATGGTTTAATGTCTGAAGAGTTATTGACAACAATTCCCCTCACTGGAAAGGTTCAGCGATCCGTTAAGTTTTTGGCACCATACACTATACCTCCTCAGCAAGTAATTGATACTGTCACCCATGCTATTTTACATCAACCTGTGCCCAATATTAATTTGGATCAACCAGTTGTGGTAAAAATGAAGGAATGGGAAATGGGAGATGAAGGATTTGTCTCATCCTATCAGGTATGTTATTGTCCTATTCACTACAGTAATGCGGAGGAAGATACGGATCGGGAAATTCTCCATCGAGTTTGGTATGCTCTAAACCGCCAAGGATTTAATCCTGGTTACACCTTGCCTTCTCCTACTGAAAGCTATCTGAATCTGATTCGTGCTGTAGATCTATTTCAAGATTTTAGTATAGAGGCTCTCTCTATTTTGGTCGATCGTATCGATTCACTCCTGTTTGATAGAGGGGAAATATTAAACCGCCACAATTTGCCAGATTCAGCCTTGTTCATTGTAGCCAGAGGTAGTATAACCGTTCAGCAACAGGTAATTGGTAACGGTGAGAATTTGACCGTTGTCGTCTTTAGCCGTAAAATGAAATCCCAACCACCACCACCCCTCAATCCAAAAACTTTGGAGAGATTAGGTTATCAATTGGCTCAGTATATCGGACCTTCTGCATTTCAATTAACCCAAAGTGCCGCTGAAACAGAGACTAATCTCTACTGGCTTTATCAGCAACTAGCCGCTGAAATTCAAGATTCTGATGATAGACAAGAATTTATCGATTCCGGACCATCTGCACCTACAGAAGTTTTACAGTCAGGAGATTTTTGGGGAGAAATGTCCCTCCTACTGGGTTTACCACTCCCAGATGTACAAATGATCGCAGAAGTCGAGACAGAAATCCTGGTTATTACCTACAGTGCGATCGCTGAATTACTACAACAGCAATCTACACTATTAGAGCTACTGATTCAACGGATTGCTAGATATCAGGATGACTATTTAACAGGAACCTTGCAAATGTCACCAAATGATTCTCTGGATCTGGACACCATTGCTAATCAAATGCGTCAGTATTGGAGTGAAAACAATCACTAATCGGAAGTTACCCCCTACCACCTGAGTTCGGAGTTCGGAGGAGAGGTGTATGCGCTTCGCGCTTCGCG
>DOIX01000268.1:0-242 GCA_003511885.1 Cyanobacteria bacterium UBA11153 | reverse complement strand
TTCGCGCTTCGCGATCGCCAACGGTGTTTTCCCTTGACTTTTTTCATGATATAGTGCTACGCATTAAGGTTAGGACATATTCTCAAGCCACATTATTCTTAATTCAGGATTCAAGTTAAAATAACGTCCTAACGTGTGTTGGTAGTGCTATAACTCTTATTCCTGGTACTTTTCCCAACTTAAGACAGCACTCGAAATTAATTGTTGTCAAGGTTAATGACTTATAGCAGTGGACAGTTGAC
>DOIX01000270.1:11217-20517 GCA_003511885.1 Cyanobacteria bacterium UBA11153 | reverse complement strand
ACGCTTCTCTTCATGATGTTATTGATACCTTAACCGATGTGGCGGTTGCTATAAATAAATTTCTATCATCACATGCTCCAATTATCTGGGTGTAATATCATATTCTGTAGGGGCGAAGCAAGAGGACGATCGATTTTGGGACAAAACTAATATCTTTATATCGTCTTGCTTCGCCCTGTGGCTGAATATACGGTAGTTCCCGCTGTAAGTGCTACAATTTCTATATCTCTATCTCCCCATCACCCCATCACAAAAAGTGCGAAACTCTTGCGGATTTGCTTCACTAATACTCTGAGTTTCTCGATTATTTTGTAAATAATCATCCAACCAATTACAACCCCGCTGTAACAAATCATCTAAATCAAAACTCCACAGAATTACCGTTTTATCCTTACTTGCCGAAGCCAAAAACTTACCATCGGGACTGAAACTTAATCCAAAAACCTCATCTGTATGACCTTTTAATGAATTGATCAAATGTCCCTGACGACTAGTCCAAATATTTACTGTTTTATCTTCACTAGCAGAAGCAATGAACTTGCCATCGGGACTAAAAGTCACCCAATTTACCGAACCATTATGCCCTTTTAATGTCTTAATTGGCTTGGGATTATTTAGATTCCAAAGCTTGACTGTGCCATCATCACTTGCAGAAGCTATTAATTTACCATCGGGACTAAAGGTAACCCAATTTACCGAACCATTATGCGCTTCTTCCAATGTCTTGATAAATTTACCATCGCGATTCCAGAGTTTAATAGTTTTATCTTCAGATGCGGAAGCAATCGTATTGCCATCGGGACTAAAACTGACACCCCAAACCTCACCCGTATGACCTAATAATGTTTTATATAATGTACCATCAGTATGCCAAAGTTTAACTGTTTTATCTCTACTACCAGAGGCAATTAGTTTACCATCTGGACTGAAAATGACACTATTAACTCGATCCTGATGTCCTTGTAAAGTTTTGTGTAATGTACCATCTTTTCCCCAAAGTTTAATGGTTTTATCTGCACTTCCACTGGCAATAATTTGACCATCGGGAGAAAAAGTAACGCTATTAACTTTATCTCTATGGGCGGGAATAGTTTTGAGAAGAAGCCCTTTTTCATTCCATAATTTAATAGTGTTATCCCAACTTGCTGTAGCGAGAATAATATCCTTTGCTTCTTTGGCTTCCTTGTTAACAAGACTAAGAGGGGAAAAACTGACACTACTAACTGCTTTTGTATGCCCCTGAATTGGTTTAATCATACCTCCATTAGCTTGCCATAATTTAATAGTATTATCAGCACTGGCACTAGCAATAATTTTGCCATAAGGACTAAAACTTACTCCTTCCACCATCCTCCCATGTCCTTGGAGAGTTTCAATTAACGTACCATCTATTTTCCAGAGTTTAATTGTATTATCTGCACTGGCAGTAGCAATAGTTTGACCATCGGGACTGAAACTAATACTAATTACTGCCTCACTATGCCCTTTGAGAGTTTTAAGTAATCTTCCATCCGGATGCCAAAGTTTTACAGTATTGTCAGCACTTGCACTAGCAATAATATTATCTTGAGGACTGAATCTGACATCTAAAACTGGCTCACTGTGGGCAGCTATAGTTTTCATTAATTTTCCATCCTTGCGCCAAATTTTGATCGTTTTATCCTTACTTGATGAAGCAATCAATTCACCATCATGACTAAAACTTACCCCTAATACCCAATCCTGATGTCCGGTGAAAGTTTGAAGTAGTTTTCCATCTTTACTCCAAAGTCGCACGGTTTTATCTTCAGAGGCAGAAGCAATAGTTTGACCATCTGGACTAAAGCTGATACTATGGACGCGATCGCTATGTCCGGTTAAAGTTAAATTTAAAGTTATTTTAATTAATTTGCCATTTCTACTTACACTCCACAGTTTAATGGTTTTATCTTCAGATGCTGAAGCCAATATCCGCCCATCTGGACTAAAACGGACGGAATAGACTCCAGCAGTATGACCTCCTAATTTTTTATCTAAATCCTTAATAAGGAGACCATCTTTCTGCCATATTTTGATCGTATTATCCCTACTTGCTGAAGCAAGTATCTCACCATCGGGACTGAAATTAACGCTACTTACCCAATCTCCGTGCCCGGGCAAACGGTTTTTTTCTCTTACTTGATAAACTACCTGTTGTAATGCTGTAATTACCCGCATTTTTGTCTCGGTATTTACCCCAAGTGACTTGCGCAATTCTCTACCAGCCCATAAACTTTTGATCAGGGCATCAAACTGTCGATTAGATGCTACTAAGGCTTCTGAAGAGGCATTAAGAGCAATTAAGTTAGCATTATTTTCGCTAAATGCTGCCCAAAATCCAACTCCTCCACTAATAACTACGAGGGTTCCTAGGACAATTCCTCGTATAGTAGACTCTCGCAGGCGTTTGCGCAAAATTTGATTGAGTTTTTCTTCGGCTTGCCGTTGTTTTTCCATTGCTTCTTTCTCTTTTTTTGTGGCTTTTGCTAGTTCAGTCCGCAGGTTCTTTTCCCGCATTAGTTGTTGGATTTTTTCTTGACTAAGTTTGTCTCTTTTTCGTAACTCTTCTAATTCTTCTTGGATATTAACTTGTTTGTTATGACGGATAAATTCCACAAGATAATCGTGAACTAATTGATATCGATTGGTGGGGACTTCTGGCAAGAGAAATACTAAGCCAGATTTTTCAAGTATTTCTAAAATTAAAGTTAATGCTTCGGGATCTATGGCTGACTCAATCGATAATTCTGCACGAGTTTTTAAGGGGCGATTATTATTTTCATCTGTCATTAAATGCAAGACAATCCAAGCCGCTTGCTCGTTTTCCGGGCCGCAATCTTTGATCGCTTTTTCTAAAAAGCGTTCAGCAATTTTCTTGACGGGGCCTCGTTCCCGATACATAGCTAAGTTGGTAATATTTTCGGTTTGTAACTGTGCCCCGACAATTTGTAATTCAATGGGGCGGACTGAGTTATGCTCTCCAGCTAAATCCTGAACTAATTCGTCAATTAATGCGGGTTCTAAATAGAAATGGGCCCGCTCTGTTAAGCTTTCAATGACATCGCGAGCGTTATGTAATAAAAAGTTACCTAATGGATAGCGAATCTTTTGATCGAGAATACCGTTTTCAATAATATCGATATTACATTTTTCCAGTTCCAATAAATGGTGCAAATAGTCTTGACGAATGGAAATAATTACTTTGACAAATGGTAAATTTAAGCAACTTCGCAATAATTCATAAAATAATCGCTTTTGCTCTCCATTTGTATGACCGAGAAAAAACTCTTCAAATTGGTCAAAAATTAGCAGAGTCAAGAAATTGCGATCGCTATTTTCTTTCAACTGATTTAGGATTGCTTCAATTCCCTTCCCTTTCTCCCCTAATTCCCTCTGTGTCAGGGATTTAACTAGCCCCCCAATCCAATCTGTATAAACTTGCAAGACAATCGGCAAAACCATCCGATCTCCTAAAGGTTTGTAGGTAAGGGCGGGGACTAATCCTGCCAAGATAATTGAGCTTTTACCTACTCCTGAAGGTCCATGTATTACTATCAATTGACAATCGGCACGACTTAACCTTGCTTTTAATTCATTGACATCTTTCTCACGTCCAGATGCGGCAATTTCTTGGGCGACAATTTCTTGGTGTTCCAGGGGAGTTATGGTAGGATTACTTGGTAATAGTCTCGGTTGTAAATGACCTGCGCCAATGAAGGCTCTAAAACCATATAATTGCTCAATTCCTCGTTGTTCTTGTTTAATTCTAAATGCTTCTAAATATCGACTTTGATCGAAGTAAAGGTGATGTAAGGTTTCTAATAGATGAAGATACCGTTGCAATTCATAATGAGGATCGCTGGATTCGATGGCTTCTGCCAATTGGCTACTGGCAATTTCCAGATTTGTTGTAGCATTTTCTCCCTCACCGAGTTCTCGATAGGATTTAACTAAAAATAATTGATATAATTGAATTAATAAGAATGGGTGCAATCCTTGGTAATTAGTGGCTAAATCTGACACAGAAGTCAATAGAGTTAAGGCTTTCTGAGCCAGTTGATTAGCATCTGTCCACCGAGATTGAGCCAGTGCCACTTCAGCCAGAAAGCCATAATCTTGCGCCAGTTGTACTGGAGATCCATAAATTTGATGCAATTTCAAAGCCTTTTGCACCCAGACTTCTAAAGTATCCCACCCCTCTAAATGCTGAATAACTTCACCCAGTTGGGTAATAAATATAGCTACCAACTCTTGACGATTTAATTGGATAAAAGTTTCTACAGATTTACTTAAATAAGGCCATGCTTCTTCCCAGTGGCGATATCTTTGTGCCCGATGTAAGTCAGCATTGCGGCAATAAGATAAACCGATACAAAACAATAAAATTCCTTCCTTTTCTAAATTGTTAGTTCCGCGCCAAAATTGCAAACTTTTTTTGTAACGAAATATAGCATTAGGAACAGAATCGCTAGCATAGTCATATTGACCAAAAAGAAATTCTAAACTAGCCTGTAACTCTGGGTTAATGACTTCCCCACGACTTTGCAAATCCTGCACCGCAGAATCTATTTCTAATCTACTACGGCAATCTGTCGCCATATTCAAATGAGAATGGTGTTTGTCAACCCGCCATGGCGCGTATTTTACCTCACCTCTGCTTAAGACATGTTTAAATAAAGAATTTGCCTTTTGTTGCAGAAAATTAATTAATTCATCGGTGGATATTTCCAATTTAATTGGTGGTGCGCCCCAACTGGTAAAATCAGGTGCTAACTGTACTAACTTTTGCATGACACTATCATTTACCCACAAGACAATCGGAAAAGGTAAACGTTTGCGAAACTCATCGCGTACCTGATTGCTAGAGGTCAACAAATCATCGATAGAAATAACAGATTCTAGCCCGAAAATCATCAGAGCAAAATGAGAATCTTTCCCCTCTCCTCCCTTCGGCATCCGCATTAGCTGTTCATTTTCCCCATATTCCTGAAGAGTTGTATAGAGAGTTTTTACCGATGCTGGCAAGACAAATTCTTGGATTTGATATCGATTTTTAGAGATAGTTTTCAAGCGATGTAACATGCGCTTTTGCAATATTTTATAATTGCAACGCACTAATACTAAAGAAAACTCTCCTTGAGAAAGGAAAATGGCGCGATTAATAGCTTTTAAAGATCGCTCGTTATGCTGTTCAATATCTTGAGTGACAATTTTCTTATTAAAAGTTAACATAACCCTCTAGTTTCCATGGTATGTTTAACTCTTTTATTCTAGCTTAGGCTGCCATAATTCATGTTTTTCTAGGAAAACCAGATTAGTTATGGTGGTAAATAACTTAAGTTGCTAGTTACAAATATTGTGGATTAGATCCCCCCTAACCCCCCTTAATAAGGGGGGAACCTTCCAGAAAAGTCCCCCTTATTAAGGGGGATTTAGGGGGATCGAAAAGATCTAAGTTCATAACTAGCAACTTGGGTTAAATACATAGAAAAAGAAAGGATAAAGGAAATTAACCTTTATCCTTGTTTCCAGAGGACTAAACCTTTAGCCTTAACCAGGATTGGAATTTTTGCGTCTCTTCTAAAGCTGGGTTAATGGCAAACCAATTACCCAAACGATCCCGATATTCGTAAACAAACATCCCTCGCAAGAGAGTTGTATATTCTAAATCCCCTTTTATTGCTTGATCTTCGACTACTTGAAAGAGTAATTCCCACTCATCATTATCAAGTGATGATGTCAGATAATCTCGACTTTCTCGGATGGCATTTTCTAAGACTTCCCCAGAAATAGGCGGATCTTCTTGCCTCAAACAATTATATAATATCCCTAGCAAATTACGCAGATGTCCTCCACTAATGCTACAGAGACGATTCAAAGTTTCTGGAGTATCAAAAACTTCATGAATCAACTCTAATTGTCGCTCTGAGGTACAATTAGGAAATGCTCTTACCATCACCATTTGTCGCAGCAAAGCCATTCCTTCCTTAGATTCAGCACCATTCCGCTGCCGCACGGGAACCATGGGTAAAATTTTCGGAGGAAGTCCGCCACCCAAACGATTTTTGAGGATTTCTACATCATTACAAAATGTCAATCCTAAAGGAATAGTATAAACGATATGGCACTTAAGTTTTTGTAACTGATCGCCTCTATCGATAAATAAATATTCCGGGAGGGTGCGATCTGATGGTAAAGTACGATTATCCACTCGATCCAAGTTATCAACAATGGCTACTAAACCAGCTTTACCCCGTCGTTTTAATTGTGCGATCGCTCTTTCTAGCAATTCCTGATTAATCGACTCTAAAATCCCACTGGTACGCGGTTCCAGATATTCCCGCAACCGCCGCCGCAGCGTCGGACTTTCTTTAGTTTTGGCGGTTATTTTCCCAATTCCTACAGATAGTTCTCCCTCAACATTTAACTCAATTGGCGTTTGCAAAAAATCTACTACTTCTGTAAATAAATTTGCGAAATAACCAGGCTTAATTTTAATATTAATACCTTCCAAACTTTCGCTTACTTTTCCGGCAATGCTGAGTAAAACATCAGTAATATCAACATCTGCCATATCCAAATCTTGAGAGGATTCAAAATAAACCACATGGAATCCATCTGCTTCTAACTCAGCTTTCAGTCGCAGTAATTCTGTGGATTTGCCACAGCCAATATGTCCAGTAAATAACTGACAAGTCGGTTCATCCGGTGACATTAATGCGATTGTTCTTCTTAATGACTCAATGATTTTGCTACCCCGCACCTTGGCAAAATCAATATAGTACTGCTTATCCTCTCTGTCCAGAGGTTTGCTTGGATTACAAGCTTTATAAAATCTACTTAGATCCAGTCCCATTAGCCTTTATCCTCCTCCTTTATTTCCCTTGAAGGATGCCACTATCCCAATATTCTCTGGCAGTTGCACTCCATCCGGATATTCGATCGCATTTTCCGAAAAACTACTATTTTGCATAATCAGCCGTCACGCCGGAGCTGATGAGCAATAAAAAAACCACCCAGAGTCGCAATCATCCCTACAGCTTCTCTTCCAGATGGTAGATCGATCTTGCATAACCAACTAATTGGATTCTAAGTAATATTATTTTTGTCTCCTATAACTGAGCGTATTCCTTCAAGAGTTGCAGGAATACTTCGAGGATCCATAAACATTACCTTGCTGCTATCGCTGCTGCCAATCACTTTACCCATATC
Source organism: Cyanobacteria bacterium UBA11153 (assembly GCA_003511885.1). GTDB lineage: Bacteria > Cyanobacteriota > Cyanobacteriia > Cyanobacteriales > Coleofasciculaceae > Limnofasciculus. Next base: position 13,287 of record DOIX01000270.1, on the reverse strand, counting down.
TAAATAATGCTGGGCTAGTAAAAACTGGAGAGCTTCGCGGGCAGTAGGATCGTTTTGCAGAGTTTTGGTCACAATTTGTAAGGCTTCAGCAGTAGCTTGGGCTTTGAGAACTTGTTGCTGACGTTCCGCTTGAGCTTTGAGAACGATCGTTTTTTGTTGTCCTTCTGCTTCTAGAATTGCGGCTTTTTGTCGCGCTTCTGCATCTAAAACTTGTGCTTCGGCTTTACCTCTGGCACTATTAATTGCAGCTTCCTTTTCTCCTTCGGAAGTTAAAATTGCCGCCCGTTTTCGACGTTCCGCTGACATCTGTAATTCCATTGACTCTTGTACGGCTTTGGAGGGGATAATATCTCGCAATTCTACTCGCGTGACTTTCACTCCCCAAGGATCCGTAGCCTCGTCTAATTCTCGCAGTAATATTTCATTAATTTCTGAACGGGCTGTAAAGGTTTGATCTAGTTCTAATTTGCCCATTTCGGCTCGGATTTGAGTCAGAACTAAGTTCTGCATGGCTAATCGAAGATTTTCTACTTTATAGTAGGCTTTCTCCATATTGACAATCTGCCAATAGACTACTGCATCGGCAGTAATACCAACGTTATCGCGAGTAATACATTGCTGAGGTGGAATATCCAGTACTTTTTCCCGAATAGTTTCTTGGTAAACTACTCTGTCTAAAACTGGTAAGATAAAGTTAAGACCAGGTTGCAGTTTCTTGCCACTATATTTACCTAATCTTTCAACTAATGCTTCGTTGCCTTGATTAACAATCTTGACTGTACTGGCGATACCGGAACCACCCAGAAATAATATAATTAGCCAACCGAATAATCCTTCCATTTTATACCTCCTGTTTTTGAGGGAATGGGAAATGGGAGACAAGGAATAAATTTTTTGGCTCACGCCTCTCCCCACCAGGGCATCCGCTGTGCCGCTCCCCACTTAATCATGAAAAATTTTTTGTGGCACAACAAATAGGGTTGTACCTTGCCTTCTCACAATGTAGACTTTTTGGTTAGGTGCGATCGCACTCATCTCGTCGTCGCATCGTGCTTGCCAGGAATTGCCTTCATAGATTACTCTCCCTATCTCTCCAGCAGGAATTTCCGTCAGGGTGCGCCCTTCCTTGGCATCAAGATTTTTAGATGCCTTCGCTGGTGGGAGGAGGCGACGGGAAAAAAATACCAGGAAAACGGATAATAAAAACCACAGTAGCACTTGCAGGGAAAACTGGGGGGCGATCGCGGATATTAACCCGACGACTATAGCGCTCATACCCATGGTAAAGAGAACAAACGCCGTTGGGACAAATAACTCAATTAGACACAGAATCGAGCCAGCTATGAACCAGAGGATCGTAGGATTGAAAGACATATAAGAATCCTTGTACAGTGAAGTCAGGAGTTGACAAGCAATTCACTATTCCTACATCCTACTCGATCCCTGTTGGGGTTAGCTTGGGGATGATTTACTGGTTTGTTCATTGGCTACTCCTAGTGGGATGAAGTTCTCAAACTCTGAAGCAGGAAAAAGGGTCCAGAGGCACGACTTCAGTCTGCCTCGTAACATCCTTTGAGAATCCTTGCGGCTTTTAGCCCTGGTAGTACGTCAAATGGGTAGTTAATTATGAAACTCAGGATACTAGCAGGAACTTTTTTGATATTTCCATTTTGGCTGGCTAGTCCGATTCTGGCTGAAAACTCCAATGGTGTGAGGCAATTGCTGGAAACCAGGGAATGTCAAAGTTGTGACCTCAGAAATGCTAATCTTAAAGATGCTGACCTCCAATTTACCGATCTTAGAGATTCAGATATGCGAGAAGCTGACCTTAGAGGTGCAGACTTAAGAGAAGCGGATCTCAGACGTGCTGATTTGAGAGGAGCCGATCTTAGAGGTGCTAATCTTAGCAATACCTATCTGAGATTGACAAATCTTGAAGATGCTAAACTCAAACGTGCCAACCTCTGTGGCGCAACTATGCCAGATGGAACAATTTCTGAAGAAGGTTGTTAAATGAATTTTTTCATTTAACCTCCTTTCTCCCCTTTCCCCAGCTCCCCAGCTCCCCAG
>DOIX01000270.1:2627-10995 GCA_003511885.1 Cyanobacteria bacterium UBA11153 | reverse complement strand
CCCCAGCTCCCCAGCTCCCCAGCCCCCCAATTTCTCAATGTCGAATGAAACAGCCCTGGGGGGATGGGGGGATTATTCTGCTTCGCCTTCGCCTTCGTCTTCCTCTGTCGGATAAACAAAGGTGGAACGTCCACTTAAAACTGCTTTACCTAAAGATAATGCCTTTTGAGCGGCTAGTGCTGCTTTGCCCTTCCAGGTGGCTTTGCGTTTGTTTCGTTTTGACTTTGATGTTTTCTTCTTGGGAACCGCCATGGGTGTTGCTCCTAAATTTTGACAGCCTTTCTATTCTATGCCATTAAGAGATATTGATACTGCTACCAAAGGCGAAGTTGAGAATACTTGACATTCTCAAAGAGCAAAGCTGCCCTGAAAGGGCGGGGCTTGTATCCCATTAATTTCAGTCAATTGTGGGATTGGATAGGGGGGATGGGAAAAAGCATATCCTCGCTCCCACTCCCCATTCACTTTGGGTTAATAATATGGTTAGGCTCAATATCAATGGGAAGAAAATACAGCAATCGCATTAAAGCATATCCCGTCATCCCTCCTACTATCAGCCAGGTTACCGCCAACCCGAAAACATCACCAATAAATAGATGGGTAAATTGACGGAAAACTCCACCAATTGTCCACCCAATACTTAATCCTACTGCCCAGGATAGTACGCTTACCCAAATCCACTTTTGCGCGTGAGGAATGTGCTGCTTTAAAATCAACCATTGCCCTATCCCTAAACAAAGTCCAAGTTGTGCCCCATTGACGATACCATATAAGAATCTGAGGGAAAGCTGTAAAGTTTGAGGTGCAATCCAACCTACTAACCCCAAACCGCTTAACCAAATTAAACCCCAACTAATAACGGTGGCAAATATCCACCACGAAGCTTGATATATATAGGGTTTGAGGATTAGATATTGAGGAGTTGCGATCGCCATACTACCAATTATTCCTTCTATTATCCCCAAGTCGGGTCTTTCGCCAATCTCAATCCAAAATAAACTAGTTACAAAACCTCCCCATGTGGCAATCAACCACCGCCACCACAAGCCTAAACCAATTTGGCGAATTTTTATTTGAGATTGATAGTTTACAGTTATCGGCACAATTTAGATTGGATAATTTTCACAATTATAGCAACCGCCACATCGGTATTGATATAAATAACTCTATAAACAATTGACAATGGACAATTGGCAGGAGGATAAGCTGAGTAATTGTCAACTATCAACTGTCAACTGTCAACTGCTTTAACCCCTTTCGCCAAACAATTCCCTAAATCCCTGACGACGTTGCTTGGGAGACTCTGGTGTCATATAGCTCCACAAAGTTTCCCAGTAAAAGAATGATACTCCATCAAAACCGCGATCGCGGACTGCCTCCACTTGTGCTTTAATTCTTTTCATCCCAACTGGGCGAATTCCTGTACCAGTAGTAATCCCAATACTGACGGGAATTTTCTGACGTGCTTTTTGTACCGCTGGTTTCATTAATTCTGCTTCAAAACTACTCATATCATTCCGATACGCCTGCAAAACTAATTCATCTATCCAACCACGTTGTACCCAAGTTTCCCAATCTTGGAGATAGTTATTGTAGGAAAATGATTGGGAATTTGGAGATAATGAGATTAGACAATCTGGTTTAATTGATTTAACTTTTTTGTAAATCTGTTCCATAAATTTGCTAATTTTATTCGCCCGCCACCTCATCCATTCCGATACTAGTGGATTATTGGGGGGAAGTTTCCCTTCGTGTTCTTTCTGATACAGTTTTACCGTAAAATAATCGTAACCTAATTCTACAGGCATCCCGAAATGATCGTCAAGTTGAATGCCATCTACATCATAATTTTTAACGACTTCTACAATTAAGTTTAGAATTAATTTCTGTACTTCTGGATGGAGAGGATTCAGCCATACTTGTTTGCTACTGCCATTTTCAGGCGCATCTCCTTCAACACTTTTATGGGTGGTACATTCTGGAGATAATTTATCCTGTTTTTTCAATTTATTTTTTGCTGAATTTACACATAAACTCGAATTTTTGGTAAGCCAGTTTGGGTGGTTTTTTACCAGTTGAGAATTAGGAGGTGCCATAAAGCCATATTCAAACCAGGGAATAATCCGCAAGCCTTGGAGATTTCCCTCTTGAATAATCTCTGCTAAAACATCTCCTCCAAGTCGAATGGTATTCAGGAAAGGATCTTGTTTTTCTCCCGTAACTGATTTAGCTACTTTACTGGGATAAAAAGTATGCCCCCTATTCCAAACAACTGGATAAATAGTATTAAAGTTTAGTTGAGATAGTTGGTAGACTGCACGGTTAATTCCCCAAGGAAAAAATAAAATACCACTTGCTACATTAGTTAGCCAAACTCCTCTAATCTCGGTTGAAGGTGGGGATTGTCTGGCACTGGCTAAATCCTGATGTTTTAGGGAATTTGTCTGGTAATTTATTACTAAATTGAGTGTCAATAATAGACATAACACAAAAATGAACCAACTCTGATGTTTTCTCTTCATTCAATACATTTAATTTAATCGATCTTAATTTTTTAGTTATTAGTTGTTATCTGTTGCTTATTGGCTATTTATTGTTGGTTATTTTTTTGATAAATAGAGAATATCTCTGATACTTGTAACCCAGACATTTTTTGATATATAGCAACCGCCATCTTGGTATATACATAAATAACATCATAATTGACAATGTACAATTGACAATTGACACCAGATTCTTGATAGAAGGGTAATCTGAGTAACTGTCAACTGTCAACTGTCAACTGTCAACTATTCCCCATTTTGACTTAGGCAGTATGATACAATAATTCCTCCGTCGATTCCCACAGAAAGGGACTATTAAATTCCGCGTCATTTAAGTCAATCCCATATAGCTTTGCTTCTTTGAGATTCGCACCACTTAAATTTGTTTTCCTTACCACCGCCCAAGTCAGGTTTGCTCCTGCCAAAGAAGCTTTCGCTAGAGTTGCTGCGGTTAAGTCTGCCCCTTGAAGATTGACTTCCTCTAATTGTGCTTCAGTGAGATTAGCTGCACTTAAGTTAGCCCATTCTAAATTTGCACCACCCAATCTTGCACCGCTCAGATTAACTCCCTCTAAATCTGCACCGCTTAAGTCTACACCTTTTAACCAGGATCTGCTTAAATTAGTAAAATTTAAACCTGCTCCATATAACATTGCCCCGATTAATCTCGCCTCAGATAAATTAGCCCATTTGAGGTTAACTCCATTCAAATTGGCATCTCGTAAATTTGCTCTGGTTAAATCGGCTCCACAGAGATTTGCTCCCCATAAATTGGCACGTCTCAGATTAGTACCGCTTAGATCTGCACCACTCATTTTTGCACCTGGTAATTTTGACTTTACCATAAAAGCACCCATAATAGTAGCTTTAGTTAAATCAGTTTCAACCAATTTTGCCTCACTCATTTTGACAAAATTCAGAGTTGCCCAATTCATTTTAGCACCACTGAGATCTGACTTGATTAAAAATGCTCTTGTGAAATCAGCACCAATCAAATTAGCCCCTGTCAGATTGACTCCAATTAAAGTCACTCTCCTCAAATCTGCCCCTGAGAGATTAACTCCAGAAAAATCTCTTTCTCCTGCTTCGTAAAGCCTGATGAGTTCCTTGATTTTCATAGTATAACTGTTCCAACTATTGTTTTTTGTCCTGAATCTAGTTTGCATCTAGGATTAATCGGAATTACGCCTAATGGCCTGAAAAATCTGGTCTCTCATTGTCACCCTCAAGTTGATATAACTCCATGAGATTGAGAAACGGATTTATAGCGTAATATCAAGTCCGATTAATTGCCAATCAGAAAATGTGATGTTGCGCGGGTTTGGGATTAGGGATATTCTTGGTTGGCTTAAATTTTTTCCTTGCCTTTGACTTATCCCTTCCACATTATACAGCGATAATTTTTAGCTTTTGCTCCTTCACTGAATGTCTTTTAAAAAAGTTAACTAAATTTTTATAACTTTAATATAAGTAATGTTAAGTGCGATCGCAATAACTAATCTTTCCTGCCTTGACTGCTAGGATTTGCGAGGCATTCAGCCATTGAGAATCAAATGCCCCTAGATGGGTGGTGGTAATTAGAGTCTGAAATCTATCTTGAATCGCCTCTAGTAACTGATTTTGTCGATTAAGATCGAGTTCAGCTAAAACATCATCCAAAAGTAAGAGGGGTGGTTCCCCTACTACTTCCTCAATTAGCTTTAACTCTGCTAACTTTAATGCTAACACTAATGTCCGCTGCTGTCCTTGGGAACCATAAGCACGAGCTGGGGTTTGATTAATAGTAAATTCTACTTCATCTCGATGGGGACCAACTAAACTTGTCCCTTGACGGTTTTCTGGGATGCGCCGCTGTTGAATCTTCTCTAAAAATGCCTCTTGTACTTGTTCGGGGTTATCGTTTTCGATTTTAACATTGGGAGCGTAAGTTACTTCCAGGATTTCTGTCTTGCCACTAATACTGGCGTGCCATCCTTGGGCTAAAGGTGCTAGCCTTGCTAAGAGTCTAGCACGACGGCGGGTTACTCGCGATCCCGTGGTGGCTAATTGAGCATCCCATAAAGCCAATTCCCTTTGATAATCTCTCAATGACAATTCATTAATCTTTCCTTCTCCTTCCTGTTTTTTTAATGTCTTCAACAGAGCATTCCGTTGGCGTAAAACTTGATTGTATTGCTGTAAAATATAGGCATAAACTGGTTCTAACTGCATCAAAATTGAATCTAGCCAATTCCGGCGGTATTCTGGCGCACCTCGAACTAATTCTAAATCTAAACTAGAAAATTGTACGGCATTGATAATACCTAAAAAATCAAGTTGGCGACGTAAAGATTCCTGATTTAAGATCGCGGTACGTCGTCCCTGACTCCGGAGGATTAATCCCAATTCTACTGTACCAGTCATTCGTTCTAGGTTAGCTTTAATTTGGGCAATTTTACTGCTTTCCAGGACTAATTCGCGATCGCGCACTGAGCGATGGCTTTTCAACGTCGAAAGTAATTCCACCGCTTCCAATAAATTCGATTTTCCTTGGGCATTATTCCCCACTAAAATAGTTTTGGGGGCATCAAAATTTACCAAACAATCTCGATAGTTTCTAAATTGATGGAGTTGGAGGGTTTTTAGATACATTAGTCAAATGCGGAGACTCGCCCTTCTTCATATTCCCAAATCATAAGGCATCATGACATGTCTATGGGAGAGCGTGGGTTTAATAGTAAAGTTGTTACATTGCTACATATCTATCATCCCACGAATTCTTCACAGAATCTTCACAGAATCTTCATAAACCTTGGGTAAATATAAAAATAAGATAAAGAAAATACCGATCTTCAGTCAACCTGTGATTTTCAGGAATTATGATGGGACTTATCAAATTTTACCAATTATCCCTTGTCACAGCAGTAGGTACAATCTTTAGCGTACTCGCAACTGGGCAAGCTCAAGCTTACACTTTCACTAAAATTGCTGATAGTAGCAACTTTCCACCAATTGGCATTTGTTGTAGCAGTACTGTATCCTTTTTCAAGAGCGCTGCTATTAACAATCAGGGCACTGTAGTCTTTGGTGGAGATCTTCCCCGCGATTTTAATAATTCTGGTAATATTAATAATCCTCGCTATGGTATTTTGGTTGGTAATGGCGATCAACTCACTGCGATCGCAGATACTTATGGTGAAATTGGTAGTAATATTGGTAGTATCCTCGGTGGAGAAGAGAGCTTCCTAGAGAGCAGCCCTGATATTAACGACCAAGGAACTGTTGCTTTTTGGGCTTATCTGGATACCCCAAGAAGTTTTCCTTTTGGTGAAAATGGTATTTTCATTAGCAGCGGTGGATCAATTATCTCCTTACCCAACAAATTCATCTTTTCAATGCAACCTGTTATCAACAATCAGGGTACGCTAGTCTTCTGGGGTCACAATTCATTCTCTTTGGGTAATGGTTTCCACTCTAGCCGAAATTCTATCGTTACTAGCAAGGACGGATTATTAACTGCTATTGCTATTGCCACTCCGTCTAGTAATGATATCAGTTCTCCTTGGAGCGATCTATCCAATCCCACTATTAACGATGAGGATACTGTAGTTTTTAATGGTGTCCTCAAAAACGGAGTTTCAGGAATTTTTATTAGTAGTGACGGACTGTTTACAACTATTGCTGACAGTAGCGGTATATTTAATAATTACTTTGGAGAACCTGCCATCAACGATTGGGGAACTGTGGCATTTAGCGCTTCTCTAGATACTGGAGGTTATGGTATCTTTACTAATAGCGGTGGAGACATTACTACTATTTTTGATAACAGCAGTCCTTTTGCATACCCAGGGGGTATTGCTATCAACAACAAGGGGAATTTAGCCTTCAGCGCTTCCCTAGATGTGGGGGGTTATGGCATCTTTACCGGATCAGATCCCGTTGCCGATAAAGTTATTGCTACAGGAGATACCCTATTTGGATCGAAGGTGAAAGGACTTGGTTTCAGGAGAGAAGGATTTAACGATGCAGGTCAAATTGCTTTCTTTGCTGAACTAGAAGATGGCACTCAAGGAATATACCGTGCAAATCCCGATCCGGAAGCGCCAAAATCTATACCTGAACATACTTCTGTATTAGGTTTGTTAGGAATGAGTGTGTTGGCTTTAGCGAAACAACGCAAGAGCTAATTGTGACGAAAATAATAACATTGAACCGAATTACAAGATCGCTATGAAATTCACAACAATTCGTCAATTATCTTTGGCAACAGCAGTTGGGATAACTGTCAGCTTCCTGACAACTGGTGAAGCTCAAGCCTATACTTTCACTAAAATTGCTGATACCTCCACCACAATTCCTGACAGTACCGGAGTCATACAACAATTTGGTATTCCTGCGCTCAACAATGGGGGTACTGTAGCTTTCTGGGTGGCAATACAAGACAGCTTAGATACAATGCCGTGGTTTCCTAACGAGCGCATCTTCACAGGTAGTGGGCAATCTCTTACCTCCATTGCTAAGTCCAGAAGTTCTGCTAGTTTTGGTTTCGACTCTCGCGTTTTTATTAATGATGAAGATACAGTAGCTTTCTACGGTGTCGATGGTCCAAAAATTTTACCCTATGGCGTATTATTTATTAGCAGTGGTGGGTCACTCTCTGAAAGCGGGGGTGGTGGATTTTATGGAGAAGGAGGACTTGACGGAATCAACAATCAAGGCAAGATAGTTTCTGAGTATGTTTACCCTAGATTCAAAACTCTCAATATTGGGAACAGAGAGATCGAGAGTTCAATAGACTATCCCGATCTTTTTCCCTACACTCCTTTTAGCGATGTGGATGGAGCCGCAATTGACGATCGAGACAACGTAGTTTTTAGGGGAAGCCTGCGAGAAGGGGGATCTGGTATTTTTGTTGCCTGTGACGGATCGCTTTTTACTATCTCCAATCTCTGTCAAAATCGACTCAAATATGGCTATCAGTCTGACGACTATAACTGTCCTGGAGATAGTCGCTGTCATAATATTATTGCTACAATTATTGATAGTAGTGGGCCTTTTAAATCTTTTGGGAATCCCGATATCAATAACCGAGATACCGTAGCTTTTAGCGCTGAACTTGATGGTGGTGGTGGTGGTATTTTTACTATTAAAGATGGCAAAATTTCGATCATCATTGATTCCAGCAGTCCTTTATGGGGAGGTGGAAGTCTGGCAATTAACGATTTAGGGACTGTTGCTTTCACAGGAGCTTTTGGTATTTTCACAGGACTGGATCCAGTGGCGGATAAAGTAATTAGCCTAGGCGATATATTATTTGGCTATTCAGTCACAGCCATTGACTTTGGTAGGGATGGTTTTAATAATATGGGTCAAATTGCTTTCAGGGCTAAACTTGCTGATGGCACTCAAGGAATATATCGTGCAGATCCCGATCCGGAACCTCCAAAATCAGTACCGGAATCCACTTCGGTATTGGGTTTATTTACTGTGGGTGCGTTGGCTTTAGCGAAGCGACGCAAGAGCTAACTTAGGGCTTACTGAAAAAGTCTTTTCGTTGGGTTGGGGTGTAGGGTGTGGGGTGTGGGGTATGGGTTTTTTGGTGTGGCGCAATTTTCCAGTTTCAGTGACAAAGTGTACGAGTTGTGAGGGGTGTAACTCTTATTCCTGGCACTTTTCACCAACTCCTCAAGCACTCTTATCTAATTGCCGTCAAGGTTAATGACTTATACAGCAAGCCCTAACTTAAATACCAAGCCGAGCTTCAGCCTATCGATTAGATGGTGGAATGTCAATCCGTATTAGTTCACCCTGATACTTTTAACCGCTATAGCAACCGCCACATCGGT
>DOIX01000270.1:0-2298 GCA_003511885.1 Cyanobacteria bacterium UBA11153 | reverse complement strand
TCAACTGTCCACTGCTATACATCCCCAAACCCGCCCAGGCCATGTTATCTTGGTTTCCACCAACCTGACGCGATTGCTTCTTCGGGTGCTTTGTGCGATCGCCTTCCTCGACCAAATCCATGACAAACTGCTACCATATACCGCAACAGAAGTATTAGACCAAACCACTGGGAACGAAAAGAACAGGGTGTGGTTCAATTTTAACTGAATGGATATAAATATAATAGAATCTGCCAATGAAGCCATACAAGACATCAAACGGTTTAACTACCTCACTCCAACTTGCTGATTCCACAAAACCAGCACCCATCAGTAAGTTGAACTTATCGCTATCGGATTTAGTGGAACTTTATCATAGTGCCCCCAGAATCTTATCGCACAAAGCCACTCAAGTCTTGGTGAGAGAAGATGCTGTATCTACTTTGTCTGATGAGTCAATCGTTATCGCGGAAGTAGGGGATGGTGACTATTGGTTAGTTGCCACAGAAGATGATATCTACTGGCTGTTTCCTCAAGCTAATCTCCAAGTTAATCCCGATCTCTATGAAACAGTTAAACTTCTGTTTAACTGTAATGGCTACCAACCTGAATCGCCTAGCCAGTTTACAGTAAATAATCCCGCCAAAGTCTCAATTATGCCCAGTGGGGAAGAGTGGCGATTGGTGGAAAAAGGGATATTGGATTTTCATCATAATTCGTTCTTCGCAGAATCAGAAGACAAGGATGGGGAATCGGCGGAAATTCAAGATAACTTAACTCATTATCAAGACGCTACTGGTAAAAATACTGACAAGGAAAATTACTCAGCTTTAGTATTATCCAAGCGCGGGGAAGTCTTGGTAAATGATTCAGGAAAAATCTCCAATGAGTTGCAAGATAAGTTTGCCGAAATTCAATCCCAATTGGAGCAATCTAATCGAGAGCGAGAGGCGCTGAAAAATCAGTTAGATCGAGTATATGAGAAGGGTTATCTCCTCCAATCGAAAATATCAGAATTACAAACTCTTTTGCCAGAGGTGCAAACTCAGCCTGATGAAATAGAGGTAGCGCCACCAGTTGCCGATACAACTATTATTGAGGAGTTAATTCTGCGGAGTCGTTTGCAGCCTCCACCTATCGACTTGTGCTTGGTGATAGTATTATTGCGGAATCCTATCCCAGTTAAGCCCCAGCCAAAGCCAACTTCTCGTAAGAAATCTAGCCCGAGCATTACCATTGGTATTATTGTCGCTATCCTTTCTTTGACAACTATCGGTGTATATGGAGCTTCTCCCTATATTAAAGATTTATGTCAACATATAGGTAACTGTGCTAGCTATAAAGAGACTTTAGATCGAGCTAAAGCTACTTATGATGCAGCCTTGGCGATTAAAGGGTTGACGCTGCCAGAATTAGATAGCAAACGCCGATTACTAGAAAATGCGATCGCGCTTATCGATACTATCCCTAAAACTGCCCGCATCCAAGACAAAGCTCAAACACTTTTGGGCAACAGCAAGCGGGAATTGGAAACAGATGCCCGGATTCTCAATGGAGAAGCTGAAATTATCGCCCTCCAAGCTAACCAATATCAAAATGCTGCCATTCCACCCGCCAATATCGGTAAACTCACATCCACTATTGAAGATTTGCAAAAATCTCAGGAACTATGGAAACAAGCCATTGTTAAGTTAAACGGTATTTCTAGTAAAATCGAAATATATCCCAATATCCAGGCAGTCTTAACCAACTACCAAAAGCAACTGAGTCAAGTTGAAGAAAACTTAGCCAAGAAAAGAGAAGCCAGACGAGTACTAGATGAAGCAGCCAAAGCAGCAAGCGAAGCCGAATTTACCACCAAAAATGCTGAAACAATCGCCAAACTCAAGGAAGCCAAAGCTCAGTGGCAAGAAACAGTCAATAATGTCAGCAAAGTGCCGAATGATGCCATCATTCCCCAACAACTAGAAGCCCTCAAACAAACTTACAATGGACAATTAAAACTAGTGACAAACGAGATAACAGCCCAACTCCTACTCACAGAAGCTACATCTTTAGCTAATCAGGCTGCGGCACTTACTAACAAGGCTCAAAATATCCGAGACTTGAGGAGGGCACTAGGAAGATGGCAACTAGCGCTCAGTAAACTCAATCAAATTGCTTTAGATACGCCCACTTTCAAAAGAATTGGCTCTCTAAAACAAGAATACGGGCAGCAAGTGAGAATTCTCGATAATAGAATTAGAAGCGTAACTCCTCGTTAATTTGTTTTTAGTTGTTCGTTAAAAGTCCCCCTATTAAAAGTCCCCCTTAGTCAGG
>DOIX01000085.1 GCA_003511885.1 Cyanobacteria bacterium UBA11153 | reverse complement strand
TGTTTAACTTTTCAATTCCGACACTTACAAGCTTTTGTCCAGTTAGAGGGTGTCCCTGGTAGCGGAAAGGGGATGTTTCAGCGCATATTAACAGCAATTGTAGGAGAGAGAAATACGACACCAACACATCTTGATAAGCTGAGAAATGAATATTACTTAGCAGAAATCATTACAGCACAACTAGTGACTCTCGCTGATGAGGAAAAACAGATAGGAACTCATGGGGGATTAAAGAATTTAACTGGTCGGGACATGATTTCTTTTCGAGAACCCTATGGAAAACCTGGTAAAGCTTGGTTTGATGGGTTGTTACTTATCAGCAATAACACCCCTATCTTTACTGGTGATACTGCGGGAATTGACCGACGGAATATCCTGATAAAATTCACCAAAGCAGTAGAAAATCGAAATCCTACAACAGAAGCCCACATCTTAGAGAACGAAATCGGTGCATTAACGAGAATTGCACTACTGATGACTCCGGAACAGATTAAATCACTGTTGGCAGACGAACAATCAGCGTCAAGAAAGATTCAGTCGAAGCTAGACAAGTGGAATAGTTCTACAGTTAGTGATTCCGTTGCAGCTTGGATAGAGGAATGTTTAACCCCGTCGCCACTAGGTAATGACTTTTATGTATCAGGAAGTGAGAAAACTGGCATTGCCCATGGACTGTTTGATGATTATAAAGAGTTCTGTGAAAAAGGCAAGCTGTCAGGGTTGGCCATCAACAAATTTGTACCAAGACTCACTCAGCACCTTGATTTTCTCGAATGGGAGTATGTCGCAAGGAAGACCAACAAGGGGAAGACAATCCAAGGTGTAAAACTCAATGACGGCTCTCACCCACTAGTCAGTACAACACTAGAGGAAAAAATAAATGTTTCAAATGAACCGTCACTACCGTCACTATCGTCACCTTCCTTGCAACGTAAGGATTCTGAACCGTCACCGCTATCGTCACCGGAATTAAACCAATCGTCACTATCGTCACTACCGCAGATAGATACCTCAGCGGAAACTAGCAAGAGTGACGGTACTTTAGGTGTCAGTGACGGTTCATCTGGCAAAAGTGACGGTACTCAAAAACCCCAAAACCCTCACTGCATAAGCAAAGGTGACGATAGTGACGGTAGTGACGGTAAAAATGAAACAATTAAAAAAAATGAATCCACAACCACCGAAACCTTAATAGGACACCAAGGGGGCGGAAGGTTGACCCAATTGCCAAAGCAGTCTATGGACGCGATTTTTTCAGGGACGACACATTCCTACCCAGAACCAAGAGAGGAAGTAGAGATAGTAGTTGGTGATTACGTCGTTGCTTGGAAGACTAAGGAGTCAGGATACGTTCAAGCGATTACTCCTGATGGCTATTACGAGATTAAACTGGATAGCCCTCGAACACAAGATGACGGGACAGTACTTGAAGTGATTGGGCTAAAGAAATCCGCTTTAGACATGATTCCATCAGTGACAGAGTAACTGCCATAGTTAAAGAGCGTGAGGCTTTTTATTCTCTTTAACAATTTATTTGACTTTTCCCAGAATATACCACTCTCTGGGGAAAGTTATTTAACAAAGCCACGATTATCAGGCGATTCAAAACAACTCCGGCACTTCCACGCGATTAATAATACCAGCATAATTATTATAAATTGTCTGGATTCCCGACTTACTTCCATGGGTAAGACTTGCACATTTAACCACATCTTTCGTAACCTCAAGGAAATGACTAATAAACGTATGCCTTGTATTGTATTGGGGTCTATGTTCAATTCCTAACTCCTTTAAACACTTAGCCCAAATACGTTGGGAAAAGTTATGGTCATCAAGGGGGTGTCCTTTTGGACTAGGAAATACCAATGATTCTGGATTTTTATCAGATTGCTCATACCGTGTAGTTAACATCTCTAATAAACCATGAGCAATAGGAAATTCTCGCATTTTATTTGTCTTAGTAGACTTGCGTACTCTGCGAGAAGTATTGTTTTTATCCCTTCCTAGAGACTCGTAAATAAATAACAAATTACGATTGAAGTCGATATGTTTCCACTGCAACCCTATTGCTTCACTTGTACGAGTGCCTGTCAAAAAGAGGAACTTAACATAATCCGCATAATGACGGTAGTATTCGCTGACTTGAAACCAATCAATAATTGCTCTTGTTTCCTCAGTAGTAAATGGCTTAGGTAGTGGTTTTGATTCAATCTCTATCTTTACTTGTCTGAAGAAAGAAGACACCACTTTCAAAGTGTTTTGGTAGCGTTGAATTGTTGAATTTGATACGCCACGTTCTCTTTTTAGCCAAGTAATAAAATTTTGTGCATCATCAATACTCTCTATCTCTCGATGATACTTTCTTAATAGGACAATCACTGCTTTGTCTGGGGTACTGAACTTATTCTCTAGTCTCTTTTCTAGCAATTCAATTAAAGTTGGTTCTTTTTCAGTAGGTAAATCTTTAATTGAATCCTGGATGCCTTTTTTAGCTTGCTTAATAAAGTCACCAATCGCACTAGGATTATATTTCAGTGCTAACTCTCCATTATTAGTTGCGGTGAAATTACCTGACGCGATATCCAAAGTAATCCTGTCACAAATGGTTTGAGCGTGTTTTAATGCAATCGAGTCACTGTACCGACCTAAAGAACCCAGCGTAAAACGAATACCATTGTGGGTAAAGCGAATACGAATAGAGCCGTGGTTGTCTGAAGGTCGCTTTGGGGCTGTCATGATTCCTAGTTGTCCCGTCGGTTACTCCTTATTTTTACCATGATTGACCTAAAACTGACCTAAAAATTCCATTGCCTCTGGCAATCCTTTGTCTTTGCGTAGTTTTCACTTCCTTCACACGGAAGGGGT
>DOIX01000013.1 GCA_003511885.1 Cyanobacteria bacterium UBA11153 | reverse complement strand
CCCATTCAAAACCTGACGGGGCGACAACTATGGCTAAAACCATTGCACAGTCTGGCTTGTGGAACATTGACCTGCCCTAAAAATTGAGTCCATTTTGGGGGATTATTGACACTATTTTATAATATGGGCAGCTACAAGTATTATGGTTTCGTCTGACACCACCAGATTTCCTGGCTAATTTTCCCTAATATGGGTGCTTTTTTTTCAGACTGGCATGGCTTCAAAAGCATAGCCTGTCAAGGTTTCAACCATAGTTGTCGCCCCGTCAGGACTTCTTGACACTCCCTAAAACCCTCATCGCGAGGAGAGGAAAATTAGCGCTGCCCCGTCAGGGCAGCGCTGAGACGATTTCAGTTATAGCAACAGCCAGGGCGGTTGCTATAGTTTTCTCTCCCCTTCTCCCTGCTTACAACTGGTGGGTTATTTCTGGCAACCTGTACTAGGAGGATCTCAATTGCTTCCTGCCCTCACCTTATTTCTTTCAGCGCGGCAATCTCTTGTGCCATTGTCGATACGATTTTGGAGTCGGCATCTTTCGTAAGTAATTTGGGCAGCAGAATAGTTGGGAAGTTGTGCTTGTTTAGCCAAAGCTTTATTGAAATATTCCAGTGCTTCTTGATTCTTTTCTTGACGGACTAATATTTGAGCAGTGAGATATAAAATCTCTGGATTATTTGGAGTTAACTCCAGGGCACGATTGACATATTCCATTGCTTCATCATATTTTTTAAGATCCCGCTTACCCACAGCTATTCCCCGATAAGACAAATATTGAGGGTAACCATATTTTTCCAACTTTTCAATCGCTTTAGCGGGATCGGCAAATGGCAAATTTACGGCTAACATTAAATCCATGTAACCCGTAATTAGATTATATTCTGGATCGTTAGGATCGCTTTCTTTGGCTTCATCTAAATATTGGAACACCTTCTGTAATTTACTTGCCGCACCCACAGGCCCTTCTTGTTCAAAATCAGCAGCACCTTCCAAAAAATAACCCACTGCTGTATACAAATTACCCCGTAAAGGATCAGTAGCCGTTAGTTTTTCGCCAGCATTTTTGGTTTTGCTAGCATAGTTTTTGAACCGATCAAAATTTGGCTGACTTTCAGCCTTAGCATCAAGATAAGCTAAAGATGCGAGCAAGGCATAAGCTAGAGGTTCATTTCCTTCAGTAGATTCCGCTTTTGCCAGATAACTTTTAGCCGTTTTGTAATCTCCTTCCTTGAATATAGAAGTAAAAGCCGCTTCAGTATTATTGCCAATGGGACGACTATTCCTGGTGCGGAAGGGATCGCCAGCCCAGCCAGGTTGTGCTACAAAATTTAATAGCACAACTGCTGCACTGAAGAAAGCCGTAAGTCTTCGTTTTGGTAGGGGAAAGCAATGGATTGTTGTCATACTCAAAAAAAAATAACTCTCCGTTAAACATTGACGTTACAATCGATCTGATGTTCCATTAAGGAATTTTAGGGAAAATCGATGTAACAATTAAAAGGAGGCACTCTTGCTAGCCAATCACATCCTATCGCGATCGCAATATAATCTCTCTGACGGATTCTGAATGCTGTATCTCAAAAACCTGACATATCACCCCCCAGCTACACCCACCGCTATCTTAAAAGGTTTGAATCTAGAACTAGCCCCCCAAGAACTAGGATTAGTAATTGGTCCTTCTGGCTCTGGTAAAAGTACACTATTAGAAATTTTAGCAGGATTAGCAGAACCCACCAGAGGTAATATCTTCTGGCGAGAGCGAGATTTAATCTCCGATGAGTTACAACAATTAGGGGGATTAGTCTTTCAATTTCCCGAAAGACACTTCTGTGGCAGCACAGTTTTAGAGGAATTGCGCCTAGGGCATCCGGAATTAGGCACAGAAAAAGTTTACGAAGCACTCAAAGAAGTTGGATTAGCTGATTTATCCCTCAACGCCATCCCCCATGCTTTAAGTGGGGGACAGCAGCGAAGACTTGCTCTCGCCGTCCAACTCATTCGCCAACCAACCGTGTTAATGTTAGATGAACCAACCGCAGGTTTAGACTGGTCAATGCGCCGTCAATTAGTCAATCTTTTAGCCAAACTAAAAACCCATTGGACACTATTAATTGTCACCCACGATGCCGGGGATTTATTACCAATTGCCGATCGCTGTTGGACAATTAAACAGGGCGAATTAGAACAAGTAGATCCCACCTCCTTAGCCAAAAAAACAACAGTTATTACTTGTTAGTTCTTTGCGATCCGTTGTTGGTTATTAGTTATTAATCTCCTCTATCCTTTGCGCTCTTTGCGCCTCCCTTTACGCTCTTTGCGTTAAAATAAATGCCTTCTATTTAACCGATATCCTTAACTTACAAAATAACTAAATATCGACAATCTTCAAAAACCCATGACTACTAATCAAAACACTATATTACTGCCAGAGATGAAAGAGATTTGGCAAGAAACTCTAAATTGGCAGCCCGACAAAACCCAACAGCAAATATTTCAATCTATTTACGATGAAATTTTAGCCGTTAACCCCCACTTAAATTTAACTCGAATTACCGAACCCAATGAATTCTGGGAAAAACATCTATGGGATTCTCTGCGAGGAGTGGCATCCCTATTACCATCGGTCAATTCTCCACCCAAGATTATTGATATTGGTACAGGAGGAGGCTTTCCCGGATTGCCAGTTGCAGTAATATTTCCTCAAACTTCCGTTAGCTTACTCGATTCCACCCGCAAAAAAATTACCTTTATCGACCAATTAATTGCCAAATTAGGAATTAATAACGTTGAAACGATAATGGGAAGATCAGAAGAAATTGCCCGACAAAAACAACATCGCCAAAATTACGATATCGCCCTAATTCGCGCCGTTGGTAGCGCTTCCGTCTGTGCCGAATATGCCCTACCTTTCCTCAAAATTGGCGGATTAGCGATTCTCTACCGAGGTAATTGGACAGATAAAGAAATGGAGGAACTAAAGCCAGGAGTCAAACAATTGGGAGGAGAGATTGAATCTGTTGAACAATTTACTACACCCCTAAGTAATAGTATCCGTCATTGTTTGTATTTGCGTCTTATTTCACCCACTCCCGCTAAATTTCCCCGTGGCGTTGGCGTACCCGCACAACATCCTTTATGATTGAGGATATCCGCTTCTACTTCCTCTATACTTACTACCAAAGCAAGGTATCGCGGATTGGGGGGGAACCCCTGCGGGATGATTCCATTTTCTTTGCCCAGTTGCGACAACCTATAGGTGTTTTTTGAGACGCTTCAAAATTAGTGGCTGCATTCCTTACTCTGTATAGGTTTGCAGCCATTCAGCTTTTTTTGAGGTTGTCGCAAAGCCTGAAACGCTTGCTGGTAAAGGATTACAGCTTATCTTGAATTTTGCATCTTGACAAGTCTGATGGCTGAAATGCTCTTATCTAAGAGGTTGTCGCAGATGAACCTTGAAAACTAAATACAGTAAGGGTTCCAGCTCTTAGGAGTTGAAATCAACTTAAATC
>DOIX01000014.1 GCA_003511885.1 Cyanobacteria bacterium UBA11153 | reverse complement strand
TCCAGTGTTTAGCGGATAGCAGAGGTGCTGTAAGTTTGATCTTACACTAGGATGGATATAATCAATCATACAAAACATGTTAGAAGAGTAGCGTGAACCAGTACGATCCTAAATTTTCACAGTTTAACCAATCGGGTTTGGGCTGTTGGCTGACTTTACTCGCCACCTGCTTGTTACTTGGCTCAGTTGGTTTGGGCTGGGTGGTAAACGGTTTTTTCATTCTGGTTGCCTTGGCAATCCTGACACCAGTAATTGGATGGCTGGGGTTTCGCTGGTGGTTGAAACGGAATCTGGTGGAAGACAAGTGTCCAGTCTGCGCATATCAATTCACGGGGTTTAACGCCACTAACTGTCGTTGTCCAAACTGTGGGGAACCTCTGAAAGTTGAACAAGGACATTTTCTGCGCTTGACACCTCCCGGTACGATTGATGTTGATGCTGTGGAGGTTCAAGTTCAACAGATTGAAGATTAAATGAATTTTCGCTTAAGGGTGTCGCCCGTTAGTATTGGCAATCAATTCCCTTATTCCCGCAAGACATACCCCACTCCTCGTACAGTTTGCACTAAACGTTTTTCCCCATTCGCTTCTAACTTCAATCGCAAGTAACGGACATAAACCTCAATAATATTGGAGTCGCCCATAAAATCATACCCCCAAACTCGCTCCAAGATGCGATCGCGGGTAAGGACTTGACGAGGATGGGTAAGAAGATATTCTAGTAAATCAAATTCTTTAGCCGTCAACTCAATTAATCGATTGCCCCGATAAACTTCGCGGGTAATGCGATTTAAGCTTAAGTCAGAAAATTGTAACGTATCTGGTTCCTCTGGACTTTCTCTGCGCAAATGTGCCCGCACTCTGGCTAACAATTCCTCCACACTAAAAGGTTTGACTACATAATCATCTGCTCCCGCATCTAAACCAGCAACTCTATCGCTTACTTCATCTTTAGCTGTTAATAAAATAATTGGTACTTTGTCTCCAGTTGTCCGCAATCTCCGACAGATTTCAGGGCCAGATATTCCTGGTAACATCCAGTCAAGAATAATTAGATCGGGATCTGATTCTCGCGCTGCTGTTAATCCTGTTAATCCATCGTTGGCTAGAGTAACTTGATATCCTTCATATTTGAGTTCCAATTCAATAAATTGAGCGAGTTTGATTTCGTCTTCTACTACTAAAATATGATTGTGCATCTTCTCAATCGTTGATGATTATTTGTTATTTATTTAATGACTAACTAACCTTGCTTCATTTTCTCAACCAATAGCCAACAAGCAATAACTATTCAGGCATGTGCCAAACTCTAATTGTACCATCAGCGCTAGCAGTAACTACTTTCTTCCCGTCGGGGCTAATAGCTACAGCATTAATTGAACTAGAATGTCCCCTAAGAGTCCGAATTTCTCTATAGGTATTTAAGTCCCAAATTTTCACGATACCGTCAGCACTACCACTGACTAATTTTCTGCCATCGGGACTAATCGCAATGGGCTTGACTGGGGCAGAATGTCCGGTGAGGGTTTTGAGTGCTTTTCCTGTCTCAAAATCCCAAATTTTAATTGTTTTATCAGCACTACTACTAACTAATTTAGTCCCATCTGGATTAATAGCTAGGTAATTAACATAACTAGTATGTCCGCTGAGAGTATTGAGTTTTGTTCCCGTCTGAAAATCCCAAATTTTGATTGTCTTATCTGCACTAGCGCTGATAATTTTTTTGCCATCAGGACTCAAAATAACATAATTTACATAACTGGAATGACCAGTCAGGGTTTTAATCGCTTTATCTGTGTCTAGATCCCAAACTTTGATGGTGTTGTCTGCACTGGCACTGATTAGGTTATTGTTATCGGGAGTAATTACCAGAAAATTAACTTCTCCCGTATGTCCAGCCAGCGTCGTAATTAGTTTACCATTTTCCCAATTCCAAATCTCGATTGTATTGTGAGATCCGCCCATAGCAACTGTATGCCAATCTGGACCAATGGCAAAGTAGTTAATCGGAAGAGAATGCTTGATTACAGTGTTGATTTCTTGACCATTAGTTAAATCCCAAATCCGCATCTTTTTATCAGCACTGCTACTGATAATTTTTTTACCATCTGGGCTAAAAACTAGATAATTAACATAGCTACCTTCTCCCTGACGGTTATGGGCGACTTGAATGATTTTGGGATTGTATTCTTGATAAATCCAAATTCCATATCCGGCTAATCCGATACCCAAAGTAACGGCACAACTAATACCAACAATCAGGAATCTTTTTTTTAGCTTGACTTGGCGAAGTGTGGGGAGGAGGGAGATAGGTTTCATTCCTGAAGATTGTGAGGCAGTATTAGTATCAATATGGGTGGCTAAGTTTGCTCCAGATGATTCGTGATGAATCTTCTCTAGACGATCTAAAATTTCCTGAGTATTTTTGGGGCGCTTTCCTGCTGTATGAGCCATTAACTTATCAAGTAAATGAGCCAGATTTTCCGAAATATATGAATTGCGATCGCGCCAAGTTAATTGATCTGTTAAAGGATCGTAAATTTTCCGATCGTTCGCTTCTATTCCCGTTAACAAATAAACAAAAGTTCGCCCTAAAGCATAAAAATCAGATTGAGGAATCCCATGACCTTTTTCTTGCTCTGGTGGGGTATAACCAGCAGAACTAATCTTAGTCACGTTACCACCTCCACCGACTTCTGCCAGGTAAGTATAAGTTAATTCTCTCGCCGTACCAAAATCAATCAGTACTAATTGCCCCGTCGAGCGAATCATAATATTTTCTGGCTTAATATCGCGATGGAAGTAATTTTTTTGATGAACCTTATGTAAAATCTCTGTAACTTGTGTTAACCAGTCAAGGGCTTGATCTTCAGAAATTGGATGATTCCCTTGCTGTTTCATCCACTGTTTTAAATTTAGTCCATCAATTTTTTCCATGATAATACAATGAAGTCCTTCGGTACTGCCTCTGGGGAAAAATTGGAAGTATCCATCAGATTCCACTTGGGGAATACCCGGATGATTGAGTTGGCTTAATACTTCTGCTTCCTGTTGAAATAACTGAACAACTCTGGGGTTATGATTATGCTTGAGTTTTAATACTTTCAAGATTTTGGGAACAGTCCCTTGATATGCTTCATAAACTGTGCCAAAACCGCTCTTGTCACTGAGTAGGCGCATTACCTGATAGCGCCCTTGCAGTAACAATTCCGAACCACAATGGCGACAAAGACGATTGTTGATGTTAGCAGGATCGTCAGGTTGAGAACAAGTGGGGTTAATACAGTAACTCATCTGTGATGTTGGGGTCTAGAGGTGTGAGGTAGGAGGTTAGGGGAATGGATGCAGTAGATTTGCGAATTGCTTTGCAGCAGCGCAAGCTATCGCTCCCGAGCCTATCTCTATTGTGATGTTGGAGATGGGATGTTAGAGGTGAGGGGTGAGAGGTTAGAGGGTGCTTTGTGAGGTGAAGAGGCGTGATGGATTGGCGAAAATCGCCTCAAGCCTATCTATGACATTTGCAGATCTAATCCAAATTGCGATCGCGATCATTAATAATTATGTTTAATCTGTTATCTTGTAAAGAAGTATTGCAAAAAATTTCGCTCGGTCAAGATTTATGATTTGCACCGCTACCCCAGACTTGGAACCTCCCCAAGGTTACTATCGTTACCACACTGGCAGCAGTGCCAAACAACTTACTGTATTCTGTGACTTCGATGGTCCGATTATTGATGTGTCCAATCGCTACTACAGCACCTATAAGCTAGCCTTAGCGGATACAAAAGCAATTTGTCAGGATCGAGGATTGATTTTACCGATTCAGGAAATGAGTAAAGAGCAATTTTGGCTGATGAAGCAAAATCGTATTGCTGATGTAGAAATTGCGATGAGATCCGGTTTACAAGGGGATGCGATTAATTTTTTTTTGGGGCGAGTAATCGAGATTGTAAACGATCCTGAGTTATTAAGCAAAGATCGACTCCAACCGGGAGTTAGTTGGGGGTTAGCTCTATTACATTCTTATGGTATTAAGTTGGTATTAGTAACTTTGCGGTGTCAGTCACAAGCTACGCAAATCCTGAGAAATTATGGATTGACTCGTCTGTTTAGTGGTATTTACGGTACCAGCGATAGCGATGCTGCTTATCAAAATAATGCTGATGGCAAAACACAACTTTTAGCATCAGCTATTTCCGAACATTGTCCTTTGCCTGGAGGAGAAACATCAGCCTGGATGGTGGGAGATACAGAAGCAGATATTTTGGCAGCACAGGCACTTTCAATTCCCTGTATTGCCCTTACCTGCGGCATTCGTTCTCAATTATATCTCAAGAAATTTCAACCCAATCATATTTGTAGCGATTTACTAACCGCTGCTCATTTCTTAGTAAACGTCAAGAAAGGTGTTAGCTGGGGAGGGGTTTAAGTCTTAATTAAATGAGAGATAAACCAGATGCAATCAAAATCTACCAGGATCAAATCGCAATATTTCTTAGGAATCGGTGAAGGGATTTGCACTTCGCTCTTTACTGATTTTGCGATAGCTCCGCTCGCCTTCAGCATTGCACTTCTCCCTCACACCGTTTTTGCCCAAATTATTCCTGACAACACTCTTGGGGCTGAAACTTCTGTTGTTACACCGATTAATTCTCAAATTAACCAGATTGAGGGTGGTGCAATTCGCGGTGCTAATCTTTTCCACTTATGGGATATCAGTAAAAGCAGGGGAGAAGGGAGCAGGGGAGAAAAAAATGGCATAATCATAACGGGGGTTTAAAAAGTGGATTTGGTATAATACTACTTGTTTAATCCCGAAACAATGGCGAACTTTTTCGATTAAATTCGATCTCTTTACAAAACAACCACAAGTATGAAAAACTTGATTATATCCCCATCAAGATAAAATATGTTTGCCGGAAAAAGACCTACCAATCTTGGCGTTAACTCAGGAAAACTCGCCCCCTGCCCTAATTCTCCTAACTGTGTCAGCAGCCAAAGTCAAGATATTCAGCATAAAATTGAGCCTTTAACTTACAAAAGTTCCCCGCCACAGGCAATGGCTAATCTGAAAACTGTTATCCAGAATATGGAGAGAACGAAAATTATTACAGAAAACGATAATTACCTCTACGCAGAATTCACCAGTAAGCTCATGGGCTATGTCGATGACGTAGAATTTTATTTAGATTCAAGTACTAATATCATCCATGTTCGTTCCGCCTCCCGTCTGGGAAAGTCGGACTTAGGAGTCAACCGCAAACGGGTTGAAACTATTCGAGCAAAACTTAATGAACTTGAAAGTAACGCTTAGGAATTCAATTATAGCAACCGCTCGTGTTAATACAGTTTGAATTCCTGAAACCCTATTCATAGTTTTAGCGGTTAGATTCTGTTCCGTTTAAACTGGGGTGGGCATTCCCAAATGTAACTCGAAAAGTTGATTGTTACATTAGGAGGGAATACCCACCCTAGAAGTTATTGGTAATTAGGCAAGATTTCAGTTAATACTTTTTGATCTCGCTAGCCATTTGGCGGAACATATCCATACTAGAGTCGGCGCTCCGGCGCTCATTGCTAGCCTTCCTGTTTTCCTCATTCTGAGTGGGTGCTTTAACCTCTGAGATAGCTTGCGGTTTGGCAGTTGGAGTTTGTCCATTAGCAATCGTAATTTCTTGTCCAAAAGCTGAGGTTGCCACAATTTTTTCATCTTCGCTTTTGGCAAATGTCCTCTTGACAGCTTTAGGTGTCCGCATAAAGTCAATATTGCCCAATGTCTTAGCTTCATCAGGAGTGAGGAAAAATGCTTTCCTTTTTTCCTCCTCTGCTGCTAATTCTGCTTCTTCTGTCTCTTCATCAATGTACTGAGTCTTCAAGCCAAACAAATCGCTAAGGAATCCCATAACTACCTTTTTCTGCCCTTATATATGCCATTTATTATTTTATATTAAAATTTGTAAATAATTATGTTTTTTATGAACAAAACTGAGATAAAGCTGATATAGCAAGGGACTAGGGGCAAGGGACTAGGGACTAGGGAAGAAAGTCGTAAAATCAATGGTTTCAGGCATCGAGAACGCCTTAACCGCCCTGGCGGTTGCTATATATAGCAACGGAAGTGACTGCTGTAAAAGAAACACAACAAAAAGCGCCCTCCAAACAGGAGAGCGCTTTTTTTATTCAGTTAATTGAGATGGGAAAATTCACA
>DOIX01000072.1:20228-21896 GCA_003511885.1 Cyanobacteria bacterium UBA11153 | reverse complement strand
TTTTTCCAAACTTTTTCAGTATGGCATTTTGCCACAACTGATTTAGGATTGCGATATAATGGAAGTAGACATTAATCTTACTCCAGGTGTGCAGGAGGGAAACCCATGCCCAAACCCTACAGTTACGATCTTCCCAAGCCATTAAGCTTGATGGCTTCAAGATATCGGAAGTAAGCCAGATATTTAATATTAATCGCAACACGATTAGATTATGGCTCAAGCGAGAACGGTTTTCTGGTCTAAAAAGTGGAAAAAGACAAGGGCGAGTCAATATGATTGTGGCTTATTATCATGGTCAATTATGCGTGCCATTTACCATTGAAGGTTCTGGTAATAGAACTGTAGAAAGAAACTTGGTTAACAACCTGTTTGATACCGAGGCTAAAACCGGGACAAATAGTGATTGCGGATAATGCCACTTTTCACAAAGGTGGTCAGATTCGGGAATTAATTGAAACCGCTGGTTGTCAGTTAAAATACTTGCCATCTTATTCGCCAGATCTTAATAAAATTGAGTGCTGCTGGTCATGGTTAAAGAGTCGCATTCGTAAACAAATAATTCAATTTGACTGTCTCAGGGATGCTATGGAATCTGTGCGAAGCACAGTGGCTTAACCGCCCTGGCGGTTGCTATATTTCCCTATACTCCTAGTCAAATTCTCAATCCTGAGTTTTTACCAGGGTTGGATAGGGATGAAAATAAATGGGATTGACAAGAGTGAATAAACACCAAAAGCAATTGAGAACAGGTATTTCACTCTTGATGTGGGCGATATTGATGTCAAGATTGCTACTGATGAGTTATAGTGGCACAAGATTGCTCGGTCTTTTAACTTTACGATACCCAGTGTTCGCTTATGCAGGAATGGATTATTAATACAATGACTTCCCTCGGCTATGTGGGAATTGCACTATTAATGTTTGCGGAGAATCTTTTTCCTCCGATTCCGTCAGAATTAATTATGCCGCTGGCGGGATTTACGGTGGCTCAGGGCAATATGAATTTTACCATTGCTGTTTTGGCTGGGGTAGTTGGTACGGTTGTGGGGGCTTTTCCTTGGTATTATGCAGGGGTATTTGTTGGGGAAGAGCGTTTGAAAAAGTTAGCTGATAAATATGGCAAGTGGATTACTGTATCTGGGAAAGATATTGATAAGGCAAATAACTGGTTTAATCGGTATGGGAAAAAGGCGGTATTTTTTGGTCGTCTTGTGCCGGGAATTCGTACTTTAATTTCGCTTCCGGCTGGACTTAATGAGATGGCGTTAGGGACTTTTCTTATATATTCGACTCTGGGTACTACTTTATGGGTGATGTTTTTGACTTTTTTAGGATTTATCTTGAAAGACTCTTATGAGTTGGTAGATGAATATTTGGGACCAATTTCTAAATTTGTTCTCCTTGCCTTGATTATCGCTTTTGGCGTTTGGGTTTGGCAGAAAAGAAAAAAATCTAAGAGAAATAGGAGTTAATGGCTAATTGTTAATGGTTAATGGCTAATATAGCAATCCTAAATGAGTTGTAACAAGTGTGCGGATTGAAACCCAGTCAGAGCAAGGATCTCAGTTTTCAGGCATTGCCACAAATGATTTAGGATTGCTATAGCTAATGGCTAATTGTTAATGGCTAATATAGCAACCGCCAGGGCGCTTAAGACATTCTTGATTC
>DOIX01000072.1:11863-19908 GCA_003511885.1 Cyanobacteria bacterium UBA11153 | reverse complement strand
GATTGCTTAGAGGATAACCGGAAATTTATCACAACTGAAGCTTTAGGCAGTAATGGCGAAGCTGGGGAAAAGTTGGTTTGGCAGACTATTCAGAAGGTTTTTGCCCAGCGAGACTGTATTGGTTATTGGCGGTATCCGATTTTTTCTCAAGTGGGGAAGTCTCGCCAGGAGCCAGATATTTTAGTTGTGGATTGGCAACTTGGTTTAGTGATAATTGAGGTTAAGTCTGTGACGATTGACCAAATTCTGGCAATTAGTGGTAATCGCTGGGAATTTTGCAATTATTACACTACTTACAGCAATCCTTATGGACAAGCAGAAAATCAGTTATTTACTTTACTGGGATATTGCGATCGCGAACCTGCTCTTCGTCGTAAAATAAGTGGACGTGTTTTAATCTGTTTGCCTCTCATCTCAGAATCCCAATGGTATGAATGTGGGTTTTATCAACTGCCCAGTTGTCCGCCGATTATTTTTAAGGATAGACTGATGGATTCTGGGCATCCCGCACTTTCTCATGAGCATCCTTTACTTAAACAAATTCGGCAAACTCCTCCGATTATTAAGGGTTTTCACCTGAAGGAGGAAGAGTGGCAAGTACTTAAAGCTGTTATTAGCGGTACGCCTATTTTTCGTCAGCGTCTCTCGATACCGCAATATACTCATCACCAAACTCGCGGTGATATTTTAGCCCAAGTTCGCGATCGCTTATCGGCTTTCGATCTCGAACAAGAGCATATTGGTAAGGAAATTCCGCCTGGGCCACAACGAATTCGTGGTATCGCGGGTTCCGGGAAAACTGCTATCCTCTGTCAAAAGGCTGCCCATATCCACCTCAAACATCCGGATTGGGATATAGCGCTAGTCTTTTTTAGCCGCAGCCTATATCAACCGATAATCGAGCAGTTGGATAAATGGCTTCGTCGCTTTAGTGGCGGCGAAGTTGGTTACGATGGCTCGAATCTTAAACTGCAAGTCCTTCATGCTTGGGGGGCAAAAAACCAGCCTGGACTCTATGGTAATATTTGTCAGGCAGCAGGCGTAAAAAAATTGATTCCCAGGGATATTCCAGAGAAAGAGCCTAGTGCAGCCCTTGCTATTGCGTGCCGGGAGTTGTTACAGGGCAGACTGCTTCCCCAATTATATGATGCCATCTTAATTGACGAAGGTCAAGACTTAATAGTAAATAATCGCTTAAAATTTGAGGGAAAACAACCATTTTACTGGATGGCATATCAGGCATTAAGACCAGTGGAGCCAGCCCAACCGGAGCAAAGACGATTAATTTGGGGATACGATGAAGCCCAAAGTTTAGCAAGTTTAAATATACCCAGTGGCAGCGAGATATTTGGCGAAGAATTAGGGCATTTAGTAACGGGATTTTATCCGGGTGGAATTAGAAAAACGGAAACAATATCTCGCTGTTATCGCACTCCTAGTCCAATTTTAACCGCAGCCCATGGCATTGGGATGGGATTATTGCGTCGGGGGGGAATTTTAACCGGAATTACTCGGATTGAAGATTGGCAAGCCTTGGGATATGAAGTAATACCATCTCCAGCCCAATCATTTATATATAGTAAAGACAAAAAAGATCGTCACAATAAATTATCCAATCAATCCCAACTTATTGCTAAAGATAAAGATTCCTATCCCAACCATACCCAACCCAACCAACTCCAGCCAAGAGGATCTTTTCTTCCCGGTCAACAAATTACCATTAAACGCCCCAAAGAAAACTCACCCAATCCCATCCCCGAACTTTGGCAAGGCTCCCTTATCGATTTTATCGCCTATCGCTCCCGTCAAGAAGAATTAACCGCCTTAGCCCATCATATTTATCAAAATATTCACCAAGATAAACTCAAACCAAGTAAAGAAATTCTCATTATTATCTTAGGTATTAATTTCGAGGCAATGGAATTAGAAACTTACGTCGCCCAATTCCTCATTGCCAGAGGAATCAATATCTATATTCCCAGTGCCCTAAACTCTAATATCCTGAACATAACCCAAGATAACCGCAATCCCAATCAATTTTGGTACGAAGGCGCAGTAACCATATCTCGCATCCACCGCGCCAAAGGAAACGAAGCCGATATGGTATATATAGTAGGATTAGATAATATTGCCAAAGACGAAAACAATCTCCAACTACGGAATCAATTATTTGTCGCCTTAACTAGAGCCAAAGGCTGGGCAAAAATCAGCGGCATTGGTAACTATCCCCTTTATGAAGAACTTTGGCGAGTTATCCAAAGCCGAGATAGCTTCACCTTTACCTTTTGGGGGAATAGCCAAAGAGAAATTAGCATCACCGAAACCGGAGAATTGCGATCGCGCTATGATGCAGGTGGTAGAAATTTTCAGAATGCGGATTTAACAGGAGCAAGGTTAGCTGGGGCAGATTTGCGAGAAGCTAATTTAATTGGAGCTATCCTCAGCCACGCCGATTTGAGCCATGCTAAACTAGATCGGGCAAAATTTGCGATCGCAGATTTAAGTAAAGCAGATTTAAGTTATGCCAGTTTGCGGAAAGCCAAGTTAGTGGGGGCAAATTTACAAGATGCTAAGTTAATTGGTGCGAATTTAAGTTGGGCGAAGTTAGGGAATTCCGATTTAAGGAATGCTGAATTAATAGGGGCAAATTTGACAGGGGCAAATTTAAGTGGCGCGGATTTAACAGGGGCAGATTTAACCGGGGCAAATTTAGACAAGGTGGATTTAAGTGAAGTAGATTTAACGGAAGTTAAGCTATCCCATAGGCATAGTTAGAGACTAAATCATTTTTGACACGAAAGCATCTATTTGTAGGGTGCGTTATGCGAAAGCTAACGCACCATCCTTTATTGGTAGCGTGAGTGCGTAAGTCTTAAATAGGGCTTACTGAAAAAGTCTATGTAGGGCTTGCTGCACAAGTCGAAAAACCTTATACATCAAGGGTTAGAGGACGATTAAAGGTTCATAAAGTGCCAGGTTTTTGTACCTAGATGCTGAAAATTTTGGTATTTGTGGAGGATGCGATCGCACAATCTATCTGAGATAGGGGATGAAACTGTTGCCTGTTGCCTATTCAGAGTTGCCTACCCTCACCATAGCACTTATTCAGCAAGCCCTATGTAGGGGTGAAGCATAAGGGCGACAATTTATGTAGAAAACCCTAGATAATACAGTCCTTATGCTTCATCCTCCCCTCACGATAAGTATCCCTTGCGTTGAATTTATTGCCTTCCCATAACCTCTCACCCAAAAACAAATTCCCAGAATTAATAGGGCACGAAGTGTTTGCCAACTTAAATCTGGGAATATCTAATTTTACGATCCAAGTCTGGTTAAATTTCCGACTCGTTAGCTTGCGCCTATAGATTAATTCTTGTTTTCTTGCTTGTGGCGTTTTAACATTTGGCTGACTCCGAAGGAGCCGATAGCTAGCAATCCAACTACTGCACCTGGTTCAGGTACGTCTTTTTTAGGAAGAATAGATTCAAAGGAAATCACTGCATCATTGAAGTCCTTATCAGAATTCGCATAAACCTTATCCTCAAAAGCGATAAGAAACTCATTATCAGTAAAGAGACCTTTTGCCCGATTAGGAAGCTGAAGAACTGTATCATTTTCGCCCTGATAAATCAGAACTTGTGCGTCCCCATTGGGATTGCGCCAATCTTCTGAGTAGAAAGTATTTCCTTCAGGAGTTTCAATGTAAAAACCAAAACAATTTCCAAATTTTTCGTATAATTTATCAACCAGAGGTGGTTTATTCTTGGGCGCAAAACCTTTGGTAATGATTGAAAGATCGCCGCCTTCTAGGAAAGTTACAAAAGCTGTATCTCCGTCATCATTGACACCATCATAAAGTAGAGCTTTTGTCAGATTTTTATTGTACAAACCTATTTTATTCTTACCTGCAAAACCTGCTATCTCAGCAACAAAGCTGCTTACACTACCACCAACAGCCGTGTTTTCAAACAAAGCCGCAGATATTTGATCGTCTATGGCATCGACTCCAACACCACTCCGATAAAGATCATCAAAGATATCTTGGAGTTCTACACCATCATCAGAAGGACCGAGTGGCTGAACTGGTCTGACATTCCCCGCAAATGCTTCCCCAGTGAAACCAATTACTGAACCCAAAACAGTAGCAGCGGTAGCAGCAATGGCGACAAATAAAGAACTTGAACGGCTCATAATTTTTCCTCTTCGGTAGTAAAACAAAAATTTCTCGGAGTCTTGACAAAACCTCAGAAATCAGGTTACGATGAGCCTGTAATACAAAAGCGTAATACGCGAAGTCGGCGACTGAAGGTAGAAGTTGATTCCCTGAATTGGCTGTTTAGGGGTGTAGCGATTCAATAATGATTTCATCTAGGAAGTGATAATCTTTATTTGTTTGCGCTTCACATTCTGTCTTCAGTTGTTCGTTCCCTGTTTCTTGTCTGTAATCACTACATTACAGAGGATAGATTTGCTTTGCAATAGGTTTTGAGGCATCTTCACGCAATCTTCATGGAAAATAGTCCTTCTTCATCTCAGCTTCATAAAACGCTTTTGAAGAATAGGTAAAGTTACTTAAAAATCTGCCTTGGCGGCGGATTCCTTTACTTTTTTTTTACCGAAATGCTCCTAGGGGTGGGTGAATGGGGCAGGGCTGTTTCATTCTCGGCTCGTAATTCCCGACTGTATCTCTCCAAAGTCTTTCCTAGCAACCCCTGGCAGGATTTTTCGTAATTTTCGATCTCCTATTCGGAAATATCGGCTGAAACCATTACAGCATATAGGCTATAGAATTGAAAAATTAGACAATGAAACAGCCCTGGGGTGAATGGGGGGGTATCTACTGACAATGGTGCAAGTTATGAGTTATAGCACTCGCCAAGGCTTTGAGGACGAAGGAGAATTTGTAGGGGTGAAGCATTCCGATATAAAATCTTGCCTTAAAGCCAAATCTTATCCCTGGAATGCTTCACCCTCCCTTCACTATTGATGCCCTAACTGCCTTGTCTATTGCTATAGCTCAATCTGTAGGGTGTGTTAGCGCAGCGTAACGCACCATTCCCTGTGTAATTCCTGTTGGTGAAGGGATGGTGATAGCGAATATTCTCAATAGTCATCTCCAGAAACTAGGTTTTTATCCAGACAGGGTAAGGGTTTGACATTGTTTTTTGGAGATGTCTAATGGTGCGTTATGCGAAAGCTAACGCACCTACGGATAGAGTTCCAGTATATTTTGTAGATGGGAAGGTAAAATTTGGGAAAAGCCCAAGATAATGCTAATGTCCGAATCTCTTATTTCTCCTTATGGCTCGTGGAAATCGCCCATTACCGCTGACCTGATTGTCGCTGGTACAATTGGGTTGGGTAGTATTGCCTTAGATAATAGGGATACATATTGGATTGAAGCACGACCAACGGAAGCGGGACGGAATGTTATAGTACGGAAAACTCCTGATGGTACGATCGCAGATGTAACGCCTTCTCCTTTTAATGTCCGCAATCGCGTCCATGAATATGGCGGTGCTTCCTATACGATTAAAGATGGGATAATTTATTTCTCTAATTTTAGCGATCGCAGAATTTATCGCCAATCTCCTGATTCCCCACCGGAAGCTCTCACTCCTGTGGCTGATTCCCATTACGCTGATGGGGTAATTGATTGGCAGCGACAGCGGCTAATTTGTGTCAGGGAAGATTTGAGCAGGAGCAGTCAGGAACCAGTTAATCAGTTAGTTAGTATTAATTTGGAGAATGGGGCAGATATCCAAATTCTGGCTGAGGGCTGTGATTTCTATGCTTCAGTGCGTTTACATCCCGATGGCTCTCAACTAGCGTGGATAAGTTGGAATCATCCTAATTTACCTTGGGATGGTACCGAGCTTTGGGTGGCACCGATTTTGGCGGATGGTTTTTTAGGCGAAGCTCGGTTAGTGGCGGGTGGAATTAATGAATCGATTTTCCAGCCAGAGTGGTCGCCTGATGGTATTTTATATTTTATTAGCGATCGCACTAATTGGTGGAATCTTTATCGCTGGTGTAATGGTGAAATTGAGCCACTACATAATAAGGAAGCAGAATTTGGTTTGCCTCAGTGGGTATTCGGGATGTCTACCTACGGTTTTCAATCTCCCCATCACCTGATTTGTACTTATACTCAAGATGGAAACTGGTATCTCGCCCGTCTTAACCTAGAAACAAAACAACTCGAAGTTATCGAAACTCCTTACACCAGCATCTCATCCCTTCAAGTGGATAATCATCGTGCTGTTTTTCTAGGCGGCTCCGGGATAGAATCGACAGCCTTAGTAGAAATAGACTTAACCACTTATAAAATAACCGTCTTGCGAAAATCCAGCGATGTAGAAATTGAGTCAGGATATCTTTCCATCCCACAAGCCATCGCCTTTCCCACCGAAAATAATCTTACCGCCTACGGCTTCTTCTATCCACCGCAAAACCAAGACTACCAACCACCCTCCACTGAAAAACCACCCCTCATCGTCAAAAGTCACGGCGGCCCAACCGCTTCCACATCTAGTACATTAAACTTAAGGATTCAATATTGGACAAGTCGCGGCTTTGCCGTTTTCGATGTTAACTACGGCGGAAGTACAGGTTATGGCAAAGAATATCGCGAAAGGTTAAAAGATAATTGGGGGATAGTAGATGTCGATGACTGTTGCAATGGCGCAAAGTATCTCGCCGCCCAAGGATTAGTCGATGAAACAAGATTAGCGATCGCAGGCGGTAGTGCTGGAGGTTATACTACCTTAGCTGCCCTTACCTTTCGAGATGTTTTCAGGGCAGGAGCAAGTTACTACGGCATCAGCGATTTAGAAGCCTTAGCCAAAGATACCCATAAATTTGAAGCCCGTTACCTAGATGGATTAATTGGAGCCTATCCAGAAAGACAAGACTTGTATAAAATGCGATCGCCTATTCATTTTACTGATAAACTTTCCTGTCCGGTAATTTTCTTCCAAGGCTCAGAAGATAAAGTCGTACCCCCCAACCAAGCTGAGATGATGGTGGAAGCGTTGAAAAGTAAAGGATTGCCTGTAGCATATATCCTATATGAGGGAGAACAACACGGTTTCCGTCGGGCTGAGAATATCAAACGCACTCTAGAAGCAGAATTATACTTTTACTCTCGTATTTTTGGCTTTGAGTTAGCTGAAGCCGTCGAATCTGTAGAGATTCATAATCTCGAGTAGGGGCTAGGGGCTAGGGTTTAGGGTAATTTATCTCATCAGCGATTAGCCATTAGCGATTAGCCATTAGCCATTTCCAACTTGCTACCCTAAAACTAGAGGGAAACCAACTGTGCCCGAGGAAAAGCCATGAGAAACCGTCAAGAAGCCAAAGAATCCATTATTCGTCAAGAGAGCCGTGCGATCGCGCGTGAATTAAAAACTCATGCTAGAGTACTAGGTGGATTCGTCGCGATTATGTGGATTGTCGAATTAGTTGATATCGTTATTTTCGATCAAGGGCTGAATCGTTACGGAATTTGGCCTCATCATAGAGAAGGATTATGGGGAATTCTCTTTGCGCCTTTCCTCCACGGTGGTTTATCTCATCTCATTGCTAATACTATTCCCTTTATTACGTTAGGCTGGTTTGTGATGTTACAAGAAACCAGCGATTTTTTTATCGTAACTGCAATTACCATGGTAGTGAGCGGTTTGGGAGTTTGGGTTTTTGGTTTACCCAATAGTCATCATATTGGTGCGAGTAGTTTGATTTTTGGCTATCTAGGTTTTCTGCTACTCCGTGGCTATTTTGAGAGGAATTTTTCTTCTATATTATTATCGATAATTGTTGGTTTTCTTTATGGTGGGGCGATTTGGGGTGTTTTGCCAACCGTGCCCGGAGTATCTTGGGAAGGGCATTTATTTGGCTTTATTGGCGGTATATTAGCAGCCCGGTTTCTGGCAAAGCGCAAGAAACAACGAGCAGGGATTGGCAATTAATTTTTAGTTATTGATTATTGGTTATTGGTTTTAGTTAGGGCTTGCTGTATAAGTCATTAACCTTGACAACAATTA
>DOIX01000072.1:0-11662 GCA_003511885.1 Cyanobacteria bacterium UBA11153 | reverse complement strand
AAGTCATTAACCTTGACAACAATTATAGAAACCGCCAGAGCGGTTAAGGCATTCTAAATCCCTTCCACCCTTGATTGAAAAGCTTTCTTCCCTAGCCCCTAGCCTCTAGCCCCTAGTCCCTTGCTATATCTTTGCGTAGCTTTGCGCTTACCTTTGCGTTAAAAACAAGATTGTGTTACATACAACTGAGAAGCACTATAATAAACACAAACAACCAAAAAATTATGACGAAAAAACAGAAATTTCCTTATTTAGTTGGTTCAAAATGGACGGCAATGCAGAAAACATGGGGTTGGCGACACTTTGAAGTTATCAACCGCCAAAACCAGGGTGAATGGGTATTTGCAGAAATGGTAGCATCTTGCGATCGCAATATTCGTTTTTGGTTAAATGCCAAACAACTAAAAGATTCTTCTTTATGGCAAGCGGGATGGCAATCTCTCGCAGAAATGCAAGAAATTGAGTCTGACGAGATATGCCCATAAACTAAACAACAAACAAGCAACAACAAAAAACTAAGCACAGGCTTGAGAAAAATTTAACAGCCCCATCACCGTATCGATAAGAGCTTGAGGGCGACAAACTTTGGAGACGTAGGCATCTGCACGGCTATAATTCTTCCAATAACTATCGAATTCTCGTTCTTGTCCAGAATACATCACTATAGGCAGATGATTTGTTTTGGCATCAGCTTTGAGTTTCTGACAAACTTGAAGCCCATTCATCTCAGGCATAAGCATATCCAAGATAACCAGAGAAGGAGAATGCTGACGTACTTGCTCTAATGCTTCCATGCCATTTGTCGCGAAAATTACTCTTAAACCCACACTCCGGAGGATTTTCGAGATAATTAGCCGTTGAATTTTATCATCATCTACCACCAGTACTGCATTCATGGATTGCTTCCTCCTAGCTACCTCAATCTCTATTGAAAGTGATCTGACAACGATTTTATATGAAAATCTTGTGAAATCAAGTAAAGATTTTGTAAAGATTGATGGGTAATACCAAATCCGCTTTTAAAACCCCTGTTAAGCTGCGGCGCATCTAAATTGGATAGTAAATTTGTTGAAAGGGTTGTGGGGTGTGGGGTGTAGGGTGTGGGGATATACAAATTAAATGCGTAGCAGCTTATCATCTCAATGATTTTTCTCCCCAGCCCCCTGCCTCTTGCCTAAGAGGGTTTTTGAAGATATAGCAACCGCCAGGGTAGTTAAGCCATAAAAAAGGAAGTAAACCTTGATATTGCAAAAGCTGTAGGAAACAAAGCGGCTTAACCTCCTTGGCTGTTGCTATAACGGGGGTAGCTAACCCGGATTTGCGATAAAGAGGTTATGGTGAAGGGGAGTCGGGGGTGTGATAGAGCATTTATACTTAATCTCCAGTTCAAATTTTTGTTAAGCTTTAGAGCAGCTATAGCTGGGGACTAGTGCAGCGCGGCAGAAGTTTCTCACCAGTTTCATTGATACTGGTTTTTTCTCCCTTGCCCCCTGCTCACAACTAATGGGTTATTTGTGCCACCTGCACTAGGGGATGGGGACTAGTCCAGAAACTAGATTTTACTTGAGACAGGATCAAGATTTGAGATTATTTGAAAAGAAATATCTAATCATAGTGCGTTGTGCTGTCGCGACAACGCACCTTACCAAAACATCATAAGCTGCTACGCATTTAATTTGTATATCCCCACACCCCACACCCCTTTCGATAAATTTACTATCCAATTTAGATGCGCCGCAGCTTAGAATCTCTTCACCACTGTCTGTTAAGCGATGGCTGCTTCTGAGTGAGTTAGTGGAGATTCTTCTGGGGGTAAGCCCAATACATTGCGGTAAACGCGAATATACTCAAGGGCCGATTTATCCCAGCTAAAATTCTGACTCATGCCCCGTTTTTGTAATCCCCTCCAGAAATCCTTATAATGGAAGCCTTCATAAGCTCGTACCATAGCAGTATAGAAATCTAAAGGCTCATAACGATCGAAACAATAACCAGTACCAGATTGATTAATCGGATCGTGATGAGATACAGTATCAACTAAACCACCAGTACGCCGTACAATAGGTATACAGCCATAGCGCATCGATAGCATTTGGCTAATCCCGCAAGGTTCAAACCGAGAAGGCATCAAGAAAACATCACTTCCTGCATAAATGCGTCGTGATAAGGCATCATTGTAGAGAAGTTGACAAGAAACACGACCGCGATAGCGAGATGCTAACTGCCACATTTGGGTTTCAAAATAGCGATCGCCCGTACCCAATAAGATAAACTGGGAATCAGTGTAAGATAAGAAGCGATCGATGACTTGAATTAACAAATCAATTCCTTTTTGCTCCACCAACCGCGTCACCATCCCCATCAAAAAAGTATTATTGTTAACTTCTAAACCCACTTCTTCCTGAAGAGCCACTTTATTTTTGCGGCGGACATCGATAGTATCCACTGTAAAATTATGAGGAATATATCTATCCGTTTCCGGATTATAACTTTCCGTATCAATACCATTAAGAATCCCTTCAGTCTTCCCACTAATAAACGATAGCAATCCTTCCAAAGTTTCCCCATATTCAGGAGTACGGATTTGCTGGGCATAAGTAGGGGAAACAACCGTCACGCGATCGCAAAATTGGACAGCCGCTGCCATGGTATTATGACCTTGCATGTACCAGGGACACCAAGTCATTTGCTCCAACCGCCAACGCCAGGGGCCTTGATAAGCTAAATTATGGATCGTAAATACAGTGCTAATATCAGGTGATTGGTTCATCCAAACAGGAATCATCCCCGTATGCCAATCGTGACAGTGAATAATTTCCGGCTTCCAATAATTCCAAGCAAATTCCGCCGCACCATTAGCAAAAAAAGTAAAGCGCCAATCTTCATCCTCTCCAGCATAGATATTCCTGCCTTTAAAAGATGGATGACGGAGAAGATAAAGCGGTACGTCACTCCCTGGTAACACCGATTCATAAACAGGAACCTCTTCAAACATAGCACTCCCTACCCAAATTGGATCTTCAGGGATATCTATCTTAGCGGGTAAAAATCCATAATAAGGCATAAAAATTCGCACATCATGCCCCATTCGTCTTAAAACTTTAGGTAATGAGCCGACGACATCTGCCATCCCGCCAACTTTAGCAATAGGTGCTACTTCTGCTGCCACAAATAAAATTCGCATGACTTAATTTAATATCCTTTGTTTGGGATGTTTAACACTTCAATCGTTTCTTTGAAAATTCACCCCTTGACAGTCAGTTAATCTGAGTAACTATTAACTATCAACTGTCAATTATTTCCCATCCCGCTGAATCTGGGCAAAAATTTCATCTAAAATTTCCTGTGCCCCTTGTTGGCGCAAAAGTTGGGCAAGCTGAATACCTAACTCTTCAGCAGTTGTCGCCAAACCCGTTACCGAATCTTTAACTAGCCTTTTCCCATCTAAACTAGCCACCATCCCGATCAGGGTAAGATTTTCTCCATCCAACAGAGTATTAACACCAATGGGAACTTGACAACCACCTTCAAGTTCGCGTAAAAAGGCTCTTTCTGCATAACAGCGTTGAGCAGTAGGCGGATGAGCGATCGCATTAAGTAATTCTAAGACTTCTGTATCGTTATCGCGACACTCAATGCCCAAAGCGCCTTGCCCGACGGCATGAAGGGAAATTTCCGAAGGAATAATTTGATGAATGCGATCGCTCATATCCAGCCTTTGCAATCCTGCTGCTGCCAGAATCAAAGCATCGTATTCGCCAGCATCTAGTTTAGCAAGTCTGGTATTGAGGTTACCGCGAATATCCTTAAAGGTAAAATGGGGGAAGTGATAGCGTAGTTGGGCAAGACGGCGCAGAGAAGAAGTCCCGATGACCGATCCTTCTGGTAAAGTGTCCAATTGTTTATCTTTGTGGTTTTCATGGACAACCAGAGCATCAGCCGGGTTTTCCCGTTCCGTGACGCAACCGAGAAATAAAGTATCTGGTAACCTGGTAGGGAGATCCTTGAGAGAATGAACGGCTAAGTCAATCTCATTATTGAGCATCCCCTGTTCCAATTCCTTGGTGAATAAACCTTTATCACCAATTTTCGATAAGGCCACATCTAGGATTTTATCCCCCTGAGTACTCATTGTCTGGACATCAAACTGACGACTGGGGAAATGTTTTTGCAATTGGGCTTGCACCCAGTAGGTTTGAACTAGCGCCAGTTGGCTTTTGCGGGAACCAATGCGAATCGTGCGGGGAGGACTAGAAACGGTTGTGGACATAAATAAGCGATTGAGTCAAAACTATCGATAGAATCACTCAATCTAGAGTACCGCACCTCGGTACTTCTCTATACAGTCAAAGTTAACCTGAGTTCGGAGTTCGGAGGAGAGGAGTTCCGTGTATGCGCTTCCCGCAGACTATGCCAACGGTGTTTTCCCTTGACTTTTTTCATGATATAGCAACCGCCACAGCGGTTAGGGCATACATAGATTGGTAGGGGTGTTAGCGCCCTTCGTGGCGAACCCTAGCAAGAAGGCGATAAGAAAAGCAACAAACCATAAACTAGATATTTATATCCTCTTGCTTCACCCTTCCCTCACTATTGATGCCTTAACTGCCTTGTCTATTGCTATACATAGATCAGTTCTATCTGCTTATATCAATTCCGTTTATATTCTCATCTTTGCAGTAAGATCTTACAAGGGTTTGAGACTATTTTTACAATGACTACATAAAGAGAAGTGATATTAGTTATGAGTAACCATACATCAAGATCGTAACTCTAAATAAAAATTGGTGAAGTTATCTTTTAACTTCACCAACTGGTAAATTATACTGAATTCCCTTACCAAGGATTTAATTATTATAAATCGGCTTGTCCATTGTCTTGATAGGGTTCCCCGGTGAAGGGTTGTACGCCGATTTCGGGATAAGCGTCGTCATAAGGTCCGAAGATTCTCGCCATTGCTTCGGAAAAATACCGGGTCATGTTGTCAAATATTTTGTAAATACTCATAACCTTGCTCTCCTGATAAACTGGAAGATCTGGGCTGAAAATCGATCTGAGATTCAATCTACTTTGATTATGAGGGATAGTTGGTAAATGGGAAGTCCTTTGCAATATTTGTTTTTTTTTGTTTGCAATACTTTGCGTATCTTCCCGTGAAAAGCTGGATCTCTATGTGATTTTATTAAGTTTCTTTGAGATTGTTGATATTCTGCAAACATTTGTAACTGTCTCATTGGTAGTCTCGGCGAGAATCCAAGGGTTTGGGAATATAGCGCTACGCATTGAGGTTAGGACATATTCTCAAACTACGTTGTTCTTAATTCAGGATTGAAATTAAAACAACGTCCTAACGTGTCTTGGTAGTGCTATACCACATCACCTGAGTTCGGCGGTAGTTAATTATGTACGCTCCCAGCGAAACTTTCTTTGAGACTCCTGAATTGGTAAATCATTAATACTGGCAAATCGACGCATCATTAACCCGTTTTCCGCAAATTCCCAGTTTTCATTCCCGTAGGCGCGATACCAATAGCCAGAATCATCATGCCACTCATATTCAAATCGCACGGCAATCCGGTTATCCATAAAACACCAGAGTTCTTTTTTCAAACGGTAGTCCATTTCTTTTGCCCATTTGCGTTTGAGGAATTCTTTGATAGCGGCTCTGCCACTGAAAAATTCTGTCCGATTCCGCCACTGAGAATCTTCGGTGTATGCTAGAGCAACTAGCTCTGGATTGCGAGTATTCCAGGCATCTTCTGCTGCTTTGACTTTGGCTGTGGCGGTTTCTAGGGTAAAGGGTGGCAGAGGCGGTTTGGTTTCCATGGTTTTCAATGCTATTGAATTAGAGTAGATAGTTGAGGGTTAAGATTGGAGATTGGTAGAGTTTTTGGCTTCTGTCAGAAGTTTCTCTAACTCTTTAATTCTAGTTTCCATTGCTTCTAATTCTGCTCCTGAATATCGAACGGGGATGTGTTGCGGACAATTCCAATCCCACCCTTCAATTTTAAACAGGATTGCTCTTTCTATTGTTGCTTCGTAGTCTGTGTCTTGCACCTGAGTTAAGATGATGGGATCGTTTTCCACAATCCAGGCACGACCAATAATTTTGAGGCGACGGCGGTGTCGATAATCCATCAGAAATAAAAATGCTTTATCATTTTCAGAAAGATTACCGACGGAGATATATTGGAGATTGCCGCGAAAATCGGCAAAGCCTAAAGTTCTCTCATCAATAATCTTCAAGAATCCTGGTTTTCCACCGCGAAACTGGATGTAAGGATAGCCATTAGAAGTGACAGTACCGAGATAAAAGCCTTCCATACTAGAAATAAATCTCTCTAGATCGGAATTGATGGTATTATTGTCTGGACCTTTAGCCACAAAGCGTTCATAGTTCTCGCGGGAACCCATTTTTTCTTGGATTGCTTTGACGGCGGGAGTAAATGCGATCGCGCTAAATTGACGGGGCATAAAATCAATTCCTGATCTACTTGTGTAGTGTTTAAAGGTCTGTTTCGCAATTTACACCAGATTGCAAGTAAAGAGAATAATCAACTTGCCAACTGCTATGAATGTCTTCCATAAACAGGCAATCTGCTGTATTTGCGATCGCCAAATCTAGATTCCTGTCATGGGAATATAACCAGGGAGTTGCTTCACCCGCTCAATCCAATTCAAAACATTCGTATAGGCATCAAGACTAATCTTGCCATCCCTTGCCAGGGCAATATATGGAAAAACAGCGATATCGGCAATAGTGGGACGATTGCATTCTAGCCAGGTATGTACGCTCAAATGCCGATCTAGTTGGCTTAAGATATAGTCTGCTTTCTGATGAGCGCGTTCAATGTTGATGCTAGTCGCTCCAAATAAATAGTATAGCCTTGCATTTTCAGGTCCCTGACGGACTTCTCCTGCTGTAATGGATAACCAGCGCACGACTCGAGCTAGCGGTAGCGGATCCAATGGCAGCCATTTGTCGCCGCCATATTGTCGTCCTAGGTACACTAAAATTGCTTGAGCATCTGCCAGTCTTATATCCCCATCGATTAACCAAGGAACTTGTCCAAAGGGGTTGAGTTCTACGTATTCTGGCGATTTATGTTCGCCTTTCATCAAGTCTACTTTTATCCATTCGTAGTCGATTTTCAGCAATTCTAGGAATAGTCGTGCTTTGTAGCTGTTACCAGACATTTCATGACCATAAAGCTTAATCATTGGAGTCCTGAGAAGGTAAGCTTGGTTTTGTTGTACCGAACGAACGGTATGTAATTATCGTACCGAACGAACAGTATAATTGTCAAGAGATCCACTTCACTTTCTCGATCGTGTCCAAAGAAACCCACATACCAAAACTCCTCAAACTCTTCCGGCAATTTGGTTATGAGGGGGTAACCCTCTCCAAAATTTCCCAAGAAACAGGGTTGGGAAAAGCCAGTCTCTATCATTACTTCCCTGGAGGGAAGGTAGAGATGGCTGAGGCTGCCCTAATTCATGTCAATCAATGGCTGGAGACGAGTATTTTGCCGATTCTCGTTGGTGCAGCATCTTTGAAAGAGAATCGCCTCTTCAAGCGGATCGACGGATTCCAGGCGATGTGTGAGGAAACAAGTCGCTTTTTCAATCGGGGAGAAAATTCCTGCTTGTGGGCAGTGTTGGTATTGGAAAAATCGAGCGATGAACTCTTTCACTCTCAGATTAGTGGGGCATTTTCTCGGTGGATTGAGGCGATCGCAAATGTTCTAATTGCAGGAGGATTGGATGAAACTCTGGCAAAGCAACGAGGAGAAGATGCTATCATCGCAATTCAGGGTGCCTTGATTCTGTGCCACGGGTTGAAAGATTTTGCTCCTTTTGAGCGAGTACTGCAGCAATTACCGCAACAACTTTGTGAGGGTCTGTGAATTTGGTTTGACGTACTCCCCCATCTGAAGAAGGGGGATTCTGAAAGGATGTTACGAGGTACTTTGAAAAGATGCCTCTCCACCTTTCTTCCTGTCTCTTTGGTCTTAACTAGATGCAAGACTCATTTCTCCATATCCCCGTCACAGTGCCTCCACAGGCAACTTAATTTATTTTTAAAGAAGCGTCCCTCCTCAGAGTCTCCTAGTCGCGAACCTAAAGGCTACGTTTCTGCTCGAAAAGTCCAGTTATGGATATCCGGCTCCTGTCTTCACCCCTACGATTGGTACAAATATTATACGTTGTTTGGACACCACTGAGGAAACGAAAGGATAAATCCAATAGTCGCTTTCGTCCACTGCTTGAAAGACGGTGGCGAAGAGCTTCTATAATTTTCTGGTAGGAAGATGTCACTTGAGCCGTGCGATCGCTCCCTAAGTCTTGTCTAGTTGAGAGTTAAGCTATTTTTGGTGATTTTCACTATAATTAGAATAAGGAACTTAACTAGTCAAGGGGTTATATGAATATTGAGGATCGAGAACTAACCATTAGTGTGGAAGATTATAGCCTCCTCACCGATCTTTATCAACTAACGATGGCTGGTTGTTACGCTGGGGAAAATTTAGCCCAAAAACGGGGAAGTTTTGAGTTATTTGTGCGACAGTTACCTCAAGGCTTTGGTTATTTAATTGCGATGGGTTTGGCGCAGGTGTTGGATTATTTGGAAAAACTACATTTTTCTGATATTCAGATTCAAGCTTTGCAAGAAACTGGAATTTTCGAGCGCGTACCAGAAAGATTTTGGTCATTATTAAAATCGGGGGGATTTGTTGGCGATATTTGGGCGGTGGCGGAGGGTACAGTTATGTTTGCGAATGAACCGATATTACGAGTGGAAGCACCTCTGTGGCAAGCGCAGTTGGTGGAAACTTATATCTTGAATGCGATTAATTATCAGACGCTAATTGCGACTAAGGCTGCTCGGATCCGGGATGTGGCTGGGAAGGAAAGTATATTATTAGAATTTGGCACGAGACGTGCATTTAGTCCCCAAGCATCAATATGGGCTGCCAGGGCGGCTTTGGCAGGAGGATTTGATGCTACTTCCAATGTTTTAGCGGCTTTAAAATTAGGAAGAAAACCTAGTGGTACTATGGCTCATGCTTTGGTGATGGCAATTGGTGGATTATCTGGTAGTGAAGATGAGGCTTTTGCGGCATTTCAACGTTATTTTCCGGATTCTCCTCTGTTAATTGATACTTATGATACAGTTGCGGCTGCCCATCGTCTGGCAGAAAAAGTCAAGAGAGGAGAAATGGAGGTAAGAGGGGTGCGGTTGGATTCTGGAGATATTGCGGCACTATCTCAAAAAGTGCGATCTGCGTTTCGCAGAAATGTTTCGCTATCGCTACTCCCTGATGTCAAGATTTTCGCTAGTGGGGATATTGATGAATGGGAAATTGTCAGGTTAAGGGAAGCTGGTGGAGTGATTGATGGTTACGGGATTGGGACAAAATTAGTTACGGGTTATCCGGTAAATGGGGTGTACAAATTAGTGGAAATTGATAGTATTCCTACGATGAAGCAGTCTAGCAGCAAACAAACTTATCCGGGTCGCAAGCAAGTATTTCGTCGCTGGGG
The DNA here is from genome assembly GCA_003511885.1 of Cyanobacteria bacterium UBA11153. Lineage (GTDB taxonomy): Bacteria > Cyanobacteriota > Cyanobacteriia > Cyanobacteriales > Coleofasciculaceae > Limnofasciculus. The sequence continues at coordinate 2,116 of DOIX01000072.1, read as the reverse complement.
AGAGGGGAATATTATTCCTGGCGATAGATTAGGGCTGATGTGGGAAAATCCGATAGATGGGGAAACACCTTTACTAGAATTAGTGATGAAAGAGGGGCAACGGATAGAGGAGGGAGAACGTTTGGATATAATTTGCGATCGCACAACTACTTCAGTCACTAGTCTACCTCGTGAAACTCGTCAGTTAGATAATCCTATCCCGATTTCTGTCCAAATCTCTGATGACTTGGAAAAGTTGACACAGAAAGTCCTGGAAAATTGGAAGTAAGGAGTAGGAAATGGGAAGTTGGTAATAAAAATTATAAATCACTTTGTTGCCAATAATTTATTACAAATAGCCAAGGACAAATAACCAATAACTTATGAAAAATATTGCCCTTTTTGGTACAAGTGCCGATCCGCCAACAGCGGCACATCAAGCCATTATGAGGTGGTTGGCTAACCGCTACGATTGGGTAGCAGTTTGGGCATCGAATAATCCATTTAAGTCTCATCAAACATCTCTCGAACATCGCCATGAAATGTTAGGATTATTGATTGGTGAAATTGAGACACCTAGACAGAATATTCGCGTCTATGAAGAGTTAAGTAGTAGCCGAAGTTTAGAAACAGTAGGAAAAGCCAAAGAAATTTGGGTAAATGGGGAACAATTTATCCTCGTAATTGGTGCAGATTTAGTAACGCAGATGCCCCGTTGGTATCGCATTGGAGAATTGTTACAGGAAGTAGAGTTGCTCGTAGTGCCGCGTTTAGGTTATGAAATAAAAGAGAGGGATTTAGAAGAATTGAGGCAGCTAGGTGCTACAGTTGCGATCGCGGATCTAAATGCGCCTCCTGTTTCTTCTACAGCTTATCGCGAAAATGGAGACAGAGATGCTTTAACCCCTCCCGTTGCCGAGTACATCTACCAAGCACAATTGTACGCATGTCAGAAAGGGACACCAAGCAGGTAAAATCATCAGTGTTAGCTGATTTTAAAGTCGGAGTTGATACTGTTATTTTCTCGGTTGATACTGAGGAAAACCGCATTTTAGTATTATTAGTAAAGCGACAGGATGAACCTTTTTTGAAGTATTGGAGTTTACCGGGTACATTAGTTAGGAATGGTGAATCTTTAGAAGATGCAGCACATCGGGTTTTAGTGGAGAAAATCCGGGTGAATAATTTGTATTTAGAACAACTTTATACCTTTGGTGGGCCAGGAAGAGATCCTCGAGAATTACCAGAAAGTTTTGGTGTTCGTTATTTATCGGTAAGTTATTTCGCTTTAGTAAGATTTGCTGAAGCACAATTGATTGCTGAAGGGATGAGTGGAGTATCGTGGTATGGGATTAATAAGTTGCCACAACTTGCTTTCGATCACAATCAAATTGTCGATTATGGATATCGCCGTTTGCGGAATAAATTAGAATATAGTCCAGTGGCTTTTGATGTTTTGCCGGAAGTCTTTACTTTGGGTGATTTATATCAATTTTACATGACTGTTTTAGGCGAAAATTTTTCAGATTATTCTAATTTTAGAACTCGTTTGTTGAAGTTAGGGTTTCTGGCAGATACAGGGGTGAAGGTTTCCCGTGGCGCAGGGCGGCCTGCTAGTTTGTATAAGTTTGATCGGGAGGCTTTTGTACCTTTGAAGGATAAGCCTTTGGTGTTTATTTGATGTGTGAGAGATTGGGAATTAGCAATTATTGTATTGGGAAACGATCAAATAGTTTCTGGAGATGTCTAATATTCTGGGATGGTGCAACTTATCATGATTCGGAACAATTTCGACAATACTTAGCTACAATTAATCAAGGCTTAGAGGAAGAAGAATAGTTGATAACTTGTACAAAATTTGCGCCTAATGCTCCCGAGCAAAATCCGGTAGAAGATATTTGCTTACAAGGGAAAAATTTCCTGAGACAATTTTATCATCTGGGCAGTTTTTTAAAAATAGTGAAGTGGCTATTCAAGTTTTTTCTTGATGGTCAAATATTCGATTTTTCCAAAATTTTTCAGTATGAAATTTTACCATAACTGATTTAGGATTGCTATAATTTGCTGTTATTGATCTGAGTTCGACGAAAGAGCCGAAGCCGAAAGCCAGTAAACAATATATAGCAACCGCCACATC
>DOIX01000079.1:21774-38854 GCA_003511885.1 Cyanobacteria bacterium UBA11153 | reverse complement strand
CCGAAGCTGAAAGCCAGTAAACAATAGCTTTACATGATTTTAAGAGCAAATCTCTTAGGCAAGAAATCGATATTACGATCCCAATGCGTGGTAACTATCATGAAAAAAGTCAAGGGAAAACACCGTTGGCGAAGCGCGAAGGGCATACTCCTCTCCTCCTCTCCTCCGAACTCAGGTTAAGTTTTGACTTCTTAAGTTTGAATTAAAACTCAAAACTATGTTCCCTATTCCCCATTCCCGATTCCGTACAAATAGCTTGAAGTGGTTTATCCCAATCTTCTCTAGGTAACTGGGGCAAACAAGCAAAATCAAACACAATACCGATAGTAGGCTTAGATAACCAATCAGGAGAACTCAATAAGCGATCGTAAAATCCACCGCCATAGCCTAAACGATACCCCCCCACATCGCAAGCCACTGCCGGAACCAGAATTAAATCCACATCCTTAGCTTCTAAGATAGGTGCATCTCGATGAGGTTCAAAAATGCCATAATTTCCCTTTTCTAGGGTTTCTCCAGGCTGCCAACTATGCCAGACGAGAGATTTCCCCACACACCGAGGAAAACCCCAAAAATGTTTAGTGTCTGGAAATAATGAACTTAAATCTGGTTCATGGCGAAAACTAAAATAAGCTAGGATAGTTTTGGCTTGAGTGAATAGGGATGAGGATTGAAGATGGGCAGAAATGCGATCGCTCTTTTTTTGCCATTCCTCTACAGTCATGGCTTGTCGCTGTTTCAGGAGTTTTTTTCTTAACTCTACTTTGGTTTGATTCACTATCTTTTGTTAATGGCTAATTGTTAATTACTAGGGAATCTTTTCGAGATAGATTAAAGTTATACAAATCCGCTTTTTAAATCCCCGTTACGATCGTTAGACATTGGACGGTGCCCTGCCTTGAGGATAACGCACACTACTGGCTATCTTTTGGTAATGGCTAATTGTTAGTTACTAGGGTATCTTTTCGATATAGATTAAAGTTGATCGTAAAAAGAATAGTCTGAGGATGAAGCATTCGGGCAATAACTTTTCCGGAATTTCCCGATTATCCATAGAGAGTTATCCCCTCATCCTTCACTTCTCCCTCTGAAAAATCAATGAATTTACATACGTTTACAAATGCCCGAAGGCTGAAAGTCCCTTAACTTCGTCAAAATTATTGAAATTAATTCTTAATACTGGAACGATATTGCGTTGTTTCAGCGAATCGCGGTACAATAATCCAAAGGGGGGCTAATGACCTTTTACGGATTTTATACGTTATTGTGAATTAATTTCAGATTTTCTCCTCTCTTTTCTAAAATCCCTGACTTCTTTAAAAAAGTCAGGGATGGGATCGAGCTTATTTCCCCCGAATAGCATTATAATTATCCAAAAACCACTTATAAGTAAGTTCCAGCCCTTCCTTCAAAGAAGTACCTGCCCTCCAACCTATACCATTGAGTTTCGATGTATCCAATAATTTCCTGAGCGTACCATCAGGCTTAGAAGTATCAAATTTCAACTCACCTTGATAACCAACAACAGCTTGAATTAACAGAGCCAGTTCCTTAATCGAAACTTCCTCCCCTGTTCCCACATTAACGAACTCAATTTCGTTATAATTATTCATCAGGAATAGCAAAGCTTCTGCCAAATCATCCACATATAAAAACTCTCGCAATGCTACACCTGTACCCCAAATCTCCACAGATTCAGCATGAGCCAGTTTAGCCTCATGAGTTTTCCGCATCAGAGCAGGGAGGACGTGGGAATTAGCCAAATCAAAATTATCATAGATACCGTACAAATTAGTCGGCATTGCCGAGATAAAATTCGTACCATACTGGCGGGAATAATTTTCGCATAATTTGATACCCGCAATTTTTGCGATCGCGTAAGGTTCGTTAGTTGGCTCCAAAAACCCCGTCAGGAGATATTCTTCCTTCATCGGCTGCGGGGACAATTTGGGATAGATACAGGAAGAGCCAAGAAATAGTAATTTTTTAACCTTGGACAAATAAGCACTATGAATAATGTTTGATTCGATCATCAAATTCTCATAAATAAACTCAGCTCGGTAAGTATTATTAGCATTAATTCCTCCTACCTTTGCTGCTGCAAAAAACACATAATCTGGACTTTCACTAGCGAAAAAATCTTCTACGTCTATCTGTCTTCTTAAGTCAAGTTCGTCACTAGATTTCAGGATCAGATTATGATAGCCATTTTCCTGTAACTTCCTGACAATGGCACTACCTACTAAACCGCGATGACCTGCCACGTATATTTTCGATTCTTTTTGCATCAGCCTAACCTCATTGTTCTGCCGTTTGATGGAAATGAGATGATATCCCCAAAGAAAGGATGAAGGATGAAAGCTCAAAAAAAACGTCTCATCCTCCACCCAGAAAACCTCTACCCCTATTCAGAAAATAAATTAATCTACCGGAATATGAGGGCCACGACCGCCGAAAACTGGATCCACTTCTGAAGTACTACCACTAGGGCAAGGCAAATTTAGCGATCGCAAATCGGCATCTACCATTAACTTGACCAATTCTGCAAAAGTTACAGAAGGTTCCCAACCCAGTTTTTCTTTAGCTTTAGTGGGATCTCCAATAAGTAAATCCACTTCGGCTGGGCGGAGATAGCGTTGATCAAACTCCACATAATCGCGCCAATTGAGATTGACATAATTAAAGGAAATATCGAGAAATTCCTCAATGGAATGAGTTTCCCCCGTTGCCACCACATAATCATCAGCTTTCTCTTGTTGAAGCATCAGCCACATAGCCTTAACATAATCCTTAGCATATCCCCAATCCCGTTTAGATTCCAAATTACCGAGATAGAGTTTTTTCTGATAGCCACCCACAATTCTGGCAAGGGCGCGAGTAATCTTCCGGGTAACAAAAGTCTCTCCACGCCGAGGAGAATTGTGTATCCACCCCTGTCCAATACCCGCATGGAAAGTTCCAGTTGTAGTTGCTAAATCGAATAGCCAACCGCCGTAATTAACTGGTTGAGCTTTCACAACTTCTGCCAATGGCTTAACCAAATGTTGTCCTTTGCCACCAACAATATTTGGTGAATTAAGATTAATTTGGTAATATAGACGACCCTCCCTTTCCTCAGTGCAAATAATTGCTCGTTGATTGAGGGTTGTCAATGCCATCCAATACAAACCAGCCGCCATTACCGGGGATACTGTTTTAAACCCTTGAAATTCGTAGGTACAAGGGGTACTTTTGAGACCATCACCAGCATTAAATCCCTCTAAAAACGCCAACCTTTCTTGAGAGCAGGCATTGAGTATCCGCTTAGGAATCCGTTTGTCACCAGAACGAGTATAGAGGGAGTCGCGCAAATAGCGACCATAAGCCGGATTACCAAAGAGCCGCAGTTGCGTTACCTCTTTGCCCCCCTCAAAGCCGCTGGGCGCAAGATAGCGAGAGACACTACCACCAGCAACTTTACGCCAAGATGCCGCCACGCGATCGAGTAATAGAGGATCTTGGTTAGTAAAATTAACCTTGCCCTCTTCACTAACATAGCCCTCAGCCGCTAGCATTCCCAGCAACCAAGCTTCGGTTTGAGTTATATCAATTTGCTCAGTTGGTTGAGGCAAATCAATTAAAGCCAAAGATTCACCTACTTGCACCTCACCAGCAGGTTTTTCTACCGCTTCTTCCCCTTGGGCGACAAAAACTACGTGGTCGCTGGTAGCATGGTATACCGCCCCTCTGGCAGCAATTCGGTGAACTTGCTTATTCGGCTTATTTTTAGCACTATTCCAGGTTGCTGTCATGCAAGTAACTTGTGCCCAACCTTTCGCATCCCACACTTCAAAACGATTCTCAGGAGTAATATCCGTAGTGTAGCGATGACCGTGTTTAGCATCCGTGCGATGGGGAACCACATCTTCAATGGGCAAAAGATCGATTAGTCCATCCTGACGAATAAAAACAGGCGTGTTATCAATTACACATTCGTGGTTGAACAATATGCCATTACAGGCAAACATGCCATAAGACTCGCGATGATTAATAGTTTGCCAGTGAGCATAAACCTTAGCACAAGCGTAGGGACTGCGGGGATAAAAAGGAGTAGTTTCTTTCTGAGGAATTTCCAAAACTTTGCCAAACATCTCAGAAGATCCCGCCTGATAAAAACGGACATCAATTCCGGTACGCTGTCGATAGTCCCGAATTGCTTCCAACAAGCGTAGAGTTCCCATTCCCACCGCATCAGCAGTATATTCAGGGGAGTCAAAACTCACCCTAACATGGGATTGCGCACCTAAATTGTAAATTTCAATCGGCTTGACCAACTCTAAAATCCGGCGCAAAGTCACCCCATCAGTCAAGTCACCGTAGTGGAGGAATAACTTAGCATCTTCTTGATGAGGATCTTGATAGATATGATCGATTCGGTCAGTGTTAATTGTGGAGGTACGTCGGATAATTCCGTGAACCTCATAACCTTTTTCCAGTAACAACTCGCTTAAGTAGGAACCGTCTTGACCTGTAATGCCTGTAATTAAAGCTCGCTTGGATTCCGTCATCCTAAAATTTTCCTATCACGAATATGAGATGGCAGCTAGTACCTGCCTGTTGAAAACTAATACTGCGACACCCTCCTGATGATGTGGGCGAACCATTTTCCAAGTTAACCCAAAATTTTCCAGATTGCCGCTAGTTTACAAGAGGTTAGAGATTAGAGGTTACAGGCTAGAAGTTACAGGTTACAGATAAATTGCTACCCAGTACCCTAGCTCCCTCTACTCATCCCTCCATCAATATGCCCCATTATTATTGGGAAATACGATAACACCAATTGTTTTCATGACCACCCATAAATCAATCCAAAAATTTCGGGAATTAACATAGTAAACATCCATTTGTACCCGACGTTCATAAGGAATATCATTCCGTCCAGAAACTTGCCACAATCCAGTAATTCCTGGTCTAATTGTCAGAACCTTATCCATATAACGACCATATTTAGGTAGTTCTTCTGGTACTAAAGGTCTTGGGCCTACTACACTCATATCTCCTTTCAAAACATTCCAAAATTGAGGAAACTCATCCAAACTAGTTAGGCGCAAAAATCTCCCAATCTTCGTAATTCTGGGGTCTTGCTTGAGCTTGAAATTATCAGCAAATTCCTGACGTAAATCAGGAGATGAGGCCATAATATCTAGCAAAATTTCATCCGCATTTTCCACCATAGTTCTAAATTTGAGGCAACCAAACGGTTTGTAATCTTTACCCACCCGCTCCTGAATGTAAAAAATCGGTCCAGGGGAACTGATAGAAATCAGGAGAGCTAATAGCAAATAAACCGGAGAAAACAAAATCAGAACAGATAGAGAAAAAGCGACATCAAATAGCCGCTTGGCAAAATTGCCGTCTAGGCGGGATTGAGACAGACTATGAGGTCTGCTTCGCGGCAGGGGTGTCTGAAACCCTCGCTTCACGAACGCTCGCAACACCTTGACGGAGATAAGTTGGCTTTGGGCAGTCATCTTACTCCTTCACTTCACACCACACGTCACGATCATAAAGCCAGAAGCGGCTAGCGATAGCTCTTAGCGATCGCCAAATTGAAATTTCTTGCCAGATTGGTCGGAACTGGTAGAATCGTTTTGACGAATTCACGCTTGGTTGAGCCGCTCCTCTTTAGCAAAGCTTATGGTTATCTTCCCGAATTTTAGAGGGAATTGGGGAAATTAAACACGGGACTCTCCCTATTGCTCTCCCAGGTGAAGAGAGGTAGCTTCTCCTGGAATTAGGGAATATGATCCCGGTAGCTGCGATCGCATCTGTCCAGGAAACCCAAATAGCGATCGCGAAAAATGTTGGGGCTAAAGGCAGATGCGGCCAGTCTGGTTCGTTGGGGATTAAAGGTGCTAGCGGATGCGGCAAAGATTTTCACGGCTTCAATTAGCGCAGCGGGACTTTGTTCCATAAAAAATAGACCTGTACCATCTTTGGGATGTTTCCGGATATCTAGGACTATTTCTAAGGCTCCTCCAGCACCATAAGCGATAACAGGCGTACCGCCTGCCATTGCTTCCACCAGTGCAATGCCAAAGTCTTCACAGGCAGCATAGACGAAGGCTTTGGCTTTTGCCATATACTCCTCTACCACCTTATCTGGTTGGAATCCCAATAATTGGACGTTAGGTTTAGCCATCTGCCTAATTGTCTCCAGTTGAGGGCCATCACCAATAACAACTAGAGGATATCCTAATTGATTAAAAGCCTCCACAATTACAGATACTTGCTTGTAAGTCACTAACCGGGAGACGGTAAGATAAAAATCTTCTTTTTGCTCAGAGAAAGGAAAGCGCTCGATATTGACAGGAGGGTAAATTACTTCGGCTTCGCGCCGATAACATCGCCAAATTCGTTTAGCTGTGTGATGAGAGTTGGCAATAAAATAGTCAACCCGATTAGCGGAAACCACATCCCACTGACGTAACTGATGGAGCAAATACCGAGTTGCCCAACCTTGAAGTCCACTGCCCATTACGCTGTGGCGCAAATAATCAAAGGTTAAATCCCAGGCATAGCGCATTGGTGTATGACAGTAACAAATGTGTAGCTGTTGAGGACTACTCAAAACTCCTTTAGCAACAGCATGGGATGATGAGAGGATGACATCATAAGCCCGCAAATCTAACTGTTCGATGGCTAAGGGCAATAGTGGTAGATATTTCTGAACTCCATTGCTAGCCAATGGCATGTTTTGTAAGAATGTTGTCCCAATTTTTCGTCCAAACAGATAACTGTGAGGATTGGTTGATTCAAAGTCAATCAAGGCATAAATATCCGCATCAATATGCTGCAATATTTCTCGAACTACCAATTCCGATCCCCCAGTCGCTTTCGGAGTTAACCATTCATGAACTAAAGCAAATTTCATCCTTTATCCTTGATTTCTCATCCTTCATCCTTCATTACTTCACTACACAGTAAATATTCAGATCTTTAACTAATTGCTTTTCTGGGATAGTCGCTTGCTGCAAATTAATCTGAGCTGCTTCAGCCGCCTTACGATCTTTTTTCTCAAAAGCCACAGCAAAGTCACGGATGGCCTTACTGATATCGCGGTACATATTAATAAAACCAGATCTATAGTCTTGAAGCTTTCGATCCTTAACCTTTGTCTCCTCCATTTTTTTCGAGGCATTTTCCATCAAATCTGCAGCATTGACCATCACTTTAGTATCGTTCAAATTAGGACTAGTGGTGATAGATTTTGCTTGAATGACAGCATTATTCACAACTTCAATAATCTTCTGACATTGAGAAATCTTATTTTCCTTAAAGCTAGTTAATGATATGCCGATCCCCACCGCTACAGTTAGCATAATCAAGTACCTTTGCCAAAGAACCATCAATTTTATCCTCCTGAGTTTTGGACAATTCTGTTTATTTAAGGCAATAGGGGAAGAGGATTTTGAGGCATGAGTGATGAATTGCCAATTTTATTCTCATCCTGATATCCGCTGTTCCATTCTCCATTCCTAGCATCAAGATCCTCTATTCCATTACCCATTTTGACTTTACTTTTATTTGGCTTCGAGAGCAGTAGCGATACGTTGCAGCGTTTCAATCAATTCTCCCAGACGATCTAAGGACTCATTTTGACGCTCTGCTAAGGTTTGGACGGCATCGCTGAGAGCAAATAGTTGGTATCCCTGTTGTTGGACTTGCTGTCCTTGATGTTGGACGCTGACAGCCAGGGCATCAACTCGATGGGCTAGACCTTCAACCGTCTCAGTAGTCGAGATTAGTGCTTGACCAATTTGTCCGACAATTGCCTCCAAGCGACTGATACGAGCTTCTACAGAAATCGTACCCTTTTGAGGAGGATTTTGATTACCTTGAGTATTTCCAGTCTGATTTTCCTTATTCACTAGCAATTTTTTTAATCCAAAATTAACTAAAAATTAGACAATTTGCTGCTTGATTGGTTTGGAGTTATTAACTGTTGGTAGATACCCAGGTAATTTGGTCATTTTTCTCTTGGGTTGTCCCGCGCTAGTTAGGGAAGATTATGAACGCGATTGCTGGCAAACAACCAAGACCGAAAAACAACCAACCAAAAACAAATAACAACTAACAACTTCAGCCATGACGATGTTGATGCCACTGCCAAGCGTCAGTGATAATTGTACTTAAGTCTGGATATTGAGCGTACCAACCCAGAATTTCTCTTACTTTGTCACTAGTACCCACTAAAATAGGGGCATCCCCAGGACGGCGATCGCACTCCATGATTCTAAGATCCTTGCCAGTGATTTCCTGGACGGTTTGAATCACCTCTCGCACGGAGAAGCCGTTGCCATTGCCGAGATTAAACACTTCACTTTTACCCCCTGCCAGGAGATATTCCAGAGCCAGGATATGGGCATTTGCCAAGTCACTAACATGGATATAGTCTCGCAAACAGGTACCATCGGGTGTGGGATAATCAGTTCCGCAGATGGAAATGGACTCCCTTTTGCCCAAAGCAGTTAAAAGTGCCAAAGGTATGAGGTGAGTTTCTGGGTGATGATCTTCCCCCAGTAACCCCTCCGAGTTAGCCCCAGCCGCATTGAAGAAGCGGAAGACTACTGAGCGTAAATTATATGCTCGATCGAAATCAGCTAACATCAGTTCCATCATCCACTTACTGGTAGCATAGGGATTAAGGGGATCTTGTGGATGGTCTTCGGTCATGGGTATTTGCTTTGGCATCCCGTAGACGGCGCAGGTGGAGGGAAAAACTAATTTTTTCACATTAGCTGCCACCATAGCTTCGAGGAGAGTGAGAGTGCCGCTGACATTATTGCGGTAATATTTGGCTGGGTGGATCGCTGACTCACCCACGGCGATATAAGCGGCAAAGTGGAGTACGGCGGCGATATTGTACTGGGCAAAGAGCCGATCTAACATTGGGCGATCGCAAATATCCCCCACCACCAGCTCCACCTGTAATATATCTGTCACAAACTCTCGGTGTCCGCTCACTAGGTTATCCAGTACAATAACCCTGTAACCTGCCCTCAAGAGCGCTAATACGGTATGAGAGCCAATATATCCGGCTCCACCAGTCACTAAAATTATCGGTTTGACTTGCAGCACGCTAACACCATTCGCATATTTCGTTTTATAGCCTAACAGGAGTCTGCCCGGTCATTGGTTGTTTGTTATTTGTTATTTGTTATTTGTTATTTGTTATTTGTTGTCACAGATGGTGAAAACTCCCCAGTCACCAATCCGGAGTAAGGAGGTCTTGCGAATAGGTAGTAATATTGGCAGATATATCGCGATCCTCTCATCCTTAATGTTTAGTGGATTGCTACTGCGCCGTCTAGGTTAAGGTTTCTCACCCAACTACTTACAGTTGATTAACCATGTTTCTACTGCTTACCCAAATATTGCTGTGGTTACTAATCACAATCATGCTCTATAAGCTCTTCAAGGAAATTATACCTAAAGAGTATTTTACCTTGATTGGGGCTTTGTTTTTGTTTGCCGCGATCGCGATCGGGTTTTTCTCGCCTTCCAATCAATTAGTGTCGTCTATTTGGCACGTGCTATCATTTCCGCTCAAGCCTGTAGGAGCCTGTATTCTACTCCTAGGCTTTGCCATGCGGAAAGGGCTGGATAAATCCAAAAATGAGGTTTTAGCAGCCCTACTAATTTTGCTGCTTTCGAGTACCCCATTAGTTTCCAACTTGCTAGCCCAAGGTGCTGAACAACGAGCTTTCACAGCTCAAGAGGCAGCAACGCGAAGTGCTGCTGCGATTGTCTTAATCGGACAAGGAACCACCCAACCCAATATACCTCCTCGAACTCAAATTCAGCTCACCGACACAGGCGATCGCATTCTATATACTGCTCAACTCTATCGCCAATCGGGCAACGATCCTTTAGTAATCGTCAGTGGCGGTCCGAGATCGAATTTACAAGGGAGTAAAGAGCAGAACATTGAAGCCAATGATATCCGGACGTTGCTGGTTAATTTAGGTGTTCCGGAAAGCCAGATTACCCTCGATACCAAGAGTACAGATTTGCGTGGTGCTGCCGAAGCTTCAGAAAAAATATTAAGGGAACGGGGTTTAGCTAATCGACGGATTTTTGTCGTTAATTCGGCTGTCAATAGCAATCGGACTCGACAAACTTTTAAAGATGTTGGTCTCGCGAATGTTATTGCCAAACCAACTGGTTTCTTCCGGTTTCAGTCTGGTGCAACTTCTAATAACCAAAAAGCAACTCCCCCAACCTTTCAGATTGATTCTCTGATTCCTTCGGTGGAAGCACTTAGAGTTACCACGCGGGTGTTTGAGGAATTTTTATCCTCGATTTACTATTACTTACGTGGTTGGCTAGCACCGGGAATATTTTAAGATTAGTTATTGGTTATTGGTTATAGTTATTTTATTCAGGGAAGCGAGAAGGGTTTGATTTACATCCAGTAATTGTTAAGAGTCCATTATGAAATGTCCACTGCTATAAAATGGCTAACTCGCGAATTAAAAAACTATTGGCTTATCTGCGTCCTCATCGAAGTCAGGCATACCAAGGGATCGTTGCCCTGTTAGTTGTTAATGGAATTGGTGTTTATATTCCTTTACTCTTAAAGGATGGTATCGATCGACTCCGTACTGCTTTCAGTTTTGACAGTATCTGGCGTTTTGTCTTATTAATCCTCATTCTTAGTTCTCTAATGTGGGGGATTAGGATGGCATCGAGGATTCTGATTTTTGGAGTTGGACGTAAGGTAGAATTCGATCTCAAGCAAAAGATTTTCCAGCATTTACTAATGCTAGAACCTTCTTATTTTGCTACAAATACATCAGGAGATTTGATTAACCGGGCTACCAGTGATGTGGATAATATCCGGCGTTTGTTAGGGTTTTCCGTTTTAAGTCTGGCGAATATTATATTTGCCTACGGGATGACTCTCCCTCTGATGATGTCGATTAGCGTTAACTTAACGGTGATGGCGATCGCAATTTATCCCTTCATGTTAACGATCGTCCAACTATTTAGCGAGAAGCTGCGGAATCAACAGGAAGAAGTTCAGGAAGAATTATCTAACTTAAGCGAAATGATTCAGGAAGATATGAGCGGTATCTCCCTAATTAAAATTTACGCCCAAGAAGAAAACGAACGCCGCGCTTTCCGGCAGCTTAACCAGCGTTTATTAGGAGCAAATATTAGTTTAGCTGCGACTCGGAATGTTTTATTTCCAGTGATAGAAGCTCTAGCTTTCGTCAGTTTACTAGCTTTGATGTGGTTTGGATCAACTGCGATCGCAAAAGGTGAAATTACGATTGGTGGTTTTGTGGCACTGATTATTTATGCAGAGCGTTTGGTTTTCCCTACTGCCCTGCTAGGATTTACGATTAGTACCTATCAACGGGGTGAAGTTAGTATAGATCGAGTTGAATCCATTCTCATTGTTGAACCGAAAATTCAAGATGTCAAAGAGACAATTAATCTCTCTCAACCTGTCAAAGGTGAATTAAGCGCTAACCATCTTACTTATACATTCCCTGGTGCTAAAACACCAGCACTTAAAGATATTAGCTTCACAATTAATCCAGGTGAAACAGTCGCTATTGTCGGGGCAATTGGCTCTGGTAAATCTACTTTAGCGAATGCCTTTCCCCGTTTGTTAGATATTAAACCAAATCAGTTATTCTTGGATGGTTATGATATTACGCAGTTACCATTAAAAGAATTGCGGGGTGCGATTGCTTATGTTCCCCAAGAAAGTTTTCTCTTCAGTACCAGTATTAAAAATAATATCCGCTACGGTTGCCCCTTGAGCGAACAATCAGAAGTAGAATATGTTGCCAAGCAAGCGCAAATATACTCAGAAATTCTTAACTTTCCTCAAAAATACGAAACAATAGTCGGAGAAAGGGGGATTACCCTGTCTGGAGGGCAAAGACAGCGGACAGCTTTAGCGCGGGCGCTGTTAATGGATGCACCCGTGCTAATTTTGGATGATGCACTTTCTAGCGTTGACAATCAAACTGCGACTCAAATTCTCGAAAATCTCTCCACCAGCGCACATAGAAAAACGGTTATTTTTATCTCCCACCAACTTTCTGCTGCTGCTACTGCAGATCGGATTTTGGTTATGGACAGAGGGAAAATTGTCCAAAGCGGCACTCATACAGAATTAGTAGAAAGTCCTGGTCTTTATCGCACCCTTTGGAGTCAAAATCAGATTGAGGAAATTCTCCATTAAGGGAATGGGGAATGGGGAATGGGGAGTGAGATTTAGCAATTAAGAATTAAGGACTAGCCATTACCCTCGATAATCACAGGAAATCTATAGTATCTCAGTGAAAATTTTCCACCCCTTAAATTTTATATTGATTTCATATTTGAGGCTAATAAGGTAAAAATGGATACAACTGGAGAGGAAAAATTAAAGCTAAAATCCAATAATGCGAACAATGAAAAAATTCCAGTATTAAAAAATTTTGATGAGATGTTAGATGGCATAGTGCAGTAGGGTAACCCCTAGCGATTGTAACTCAAGCTGCTTGCAATCGCCTCCAGCGTTGCAAAAATAGCAAATAACCAATGGTTAATTGTTAATAGTGGAAGTTAAGAGGAGAACTACTAACTATTAGCGATCGCGATATCTGAAGCAAGTAACTGGCAAATTGATTGAATCCGTGACTTGAGTCAAACTGAGATTGTACACCAATCTCAATAACAGGAGTCAGGAAAAGTCCCTACTAACATCATACTTATTAAGTGAACTTGGAGAATACCAACCTTGGCTCAAAAATGGTGCAAAATCTCAAAACAAAGGAATCTAAATCCACCAAGAGTTGGCATCAACCAATTCAGAGTAGAAACCGGAAAAATTGTGGGAAATAAGTGGAAATGAATGAGACACAGAAATTATTGACAAAATCTGGAGCCACTATACCTGTGGGAATTTTGCACTCCTTGAGTGGTACGATGTCAATTAGTGAAGCATCCTTAATGGATGCAGAATTAATGGCGATTGCCCAAATCAATCAAGCAGGTGGCATTCTCGGTAAAATTATCGTACCCACGATCGAAGATGGTGCATCAAATCCAGCCACCTTTGCTCTGAAAGCAAGGAAGCTGCTGCAAAAAGATCGAGTAGCAACGATTTTTGGTGGTTGGACATCAGCTTGTCGCAAGGCAGTTTTGCCTGTATTAGAAGAATTTAATGCCGTGATGTGGTATCCAGTGGAATATGAAGGGCTAGAATGTTCTCGCCACATTTTTTATACAGGTATGTGTCCTAATCAACAAGTGGGACCAGCGGTAGAATGGTTTATTAACCAAAAAGGTAAGCGTTTTTATCTGATCGGCTCAAATTACGTTTTTCCCCGTACTGCTAACAAATTAATCAGATCTTTACTCAAAAGTAAAGGTGGCAGTTTGGTTGGGGAAGAATATGTAGAATTGGGTACAACAGAATTTGGAGATTTGATAGATAAAATTAAATATTTTCAACCTGATGTTGTCTTTAATACTCTCAATGGCGATAGTAATTTAGCCTTCTACCAACAATATAAAGAAGCAGGAATTAGTTCTCAAGAAATTCCCATTGTTGCCGTGAGTGTATCCGAAGAAGAATTGCGGCGAATTGGCGGTAATAATGCTGCTGGACATTATGCGAGCTGGAGTTACTTTCAAAGTATCAATACTCCTGAAAATTTGACATTTGTCCAGAATTTCCAGGAGCATTACGGAAAAGATAGAGTAACCAGCGATTCCATTGAATCAGCCTACGTTCAAGTTTACCTCTGGAAACAAGCCGTGGAAAAAGCAGGTTCATTTGATGTAGATTTGGTGCGAGAGGCAGCTTACGGACAAACTTTCCATGCACCGGGCGGCAAAATTAAGATAGAAAAGAATAACCACACCAGAAAATATTGTCGGATTGGCCAGATTTTGCCCAACGGACAATTTAAAATTGTCTTTACCAGCCCTGGGGCAATTAAACCCCAGCCTTGGTTAGGAATTGAAGAATTAGAAGACTGTATTTCCCCGATCGTTTTTGATATGCTGGCGGAAGTATCTCAGTCCATTCAATATAGCTGTCAGGTAGAACAAAAATCTCGCGAAATAGAAGCCGCAAACGCTCGCCTGCAAAAAACTCAAGATCAACTTTTGGAAGCACAATCGCGATTTAAAGAATTGGAAGCGCGAGAAAAACTCCTGCAACGCCGTCTCTCCAGTCAAATTAGAAATTCCTTAGAATTAGATCGAATTTTGAGTACAGCAGTTAAGGAAATTCGTTCCTTACTACAAATCGATCGTTGCCAATTTTTCTGGTATCATCCCAATGGAGATGAATCTACTTTTGAGTTGATGGAAGAAGCCAGCGAACCCCTTGGTGAGGGAGAAAAACAAAGCAGTTTAGATTGCTTGGAAGGGTTAACAGAATTACTGGAAAAGCAATGTATGTTGCGAATCGATCGACTCTATACAGAAGTCCAGATTGATATTAGCAGTTGCCATGGCGATCGTATCCCGCTCAACCACCAAAACTCGGTGTTGCGGGAGAGTGCAAATTCCTTGATGGCATCGGGGCTGAAAGCTTTGTTGATTGCACCAGTCCATACTCGCGCTCAAAAAATTGGCGTAGTGGTTTGCGAACATTTTCGCGATCGCCGTTCTTGGAGCGATCGCGAGGTAGAATTAATTGCATCGGTAGTTGACCAACTCTCCAGTGGTATCGATCAAGCTGAATTATACGCTCAAAGTTGCACTACAGCAGCCATAGCCACAGCTCAAGCCAAACAACTCAAGCAAGCTTTACACGATCTACAATCCTACCAAGCGCAGTTGGTACAAACTGAGAAAATGTCCACTTTGGGTACGCTCGTGGCTGGTATAGCCCATGAAATTAATAACCCCACCAGTTTTATTTACGGAAACCTTCACTATGCAAAAGAATATACGCAGAACTTATTAGAATTAGTAAAACTCTATCAAAAATATTATCCAGAACCTATTTCAGAAATTCAAGATTATGCTCAAACTATTGAGATGGAATTCCTGATTAAAGATTTACCAAAAACTATCTCGTCTATGGAAATTGGTGCGGAAAGGATTCGCCATTTAGTGGGAAGCTTGCGCAATTTTTCTCGCACCGACAGAGGTGAAATGTACTCAGTAAATCTCCACGAAGGGATAGAGAGTACTTTATTAATTTTACGGAATCGCTTTAAAGGCAATGGTCAGCATCCATCGATTGAATTAATTGAAGACTATGGAGACTTGCCTAGAGTGGATTGTTATCCATCTCAGATCAATCAAGTTTTTCTGAATCTAATTAATAATGCCATTGATGCTTTGGCAGAGTTTGGAGTAGGGAATCGCTACCATATTGTTAAAGGAAAGACCATTGAGAGTCCTACGATTTGGATTATTACAGAAAGATTAAATAACGATCGGGTTACGATCAGAATTGCTGATAATGGGCCAGGTATGACAGAAGAGGTAAAGTCAAAACTTTTCGATCCTTTCTTTACGACAAAACCAATTGGGAAAGGTACGGGGTTGGGACTATCAATTAGCTATCAAATTGTGGTGGAAAAGCATGGCGGTATTCTCCACTGTACTTCCGCACCAGGAGAAGGAACAGAATTTGCGATCGAACTCCCGGTACTTCAATATAGCGAAGCTCAAACTAATGGCAAAATGGCTATCCACCAAACACAACACAAAACTACACCTGTACCTGTGACAGCCATTGACAATTAAACCCCTTTGAGGGAATCGGACATAGGGGCTAGGGGCTAGGGGCTAGGGACTAGGGGCTAGGGACTAGGGGCTAGGGGCTAGGGAAAGACAAAAAATGTCTTCCATGTTTTCCATCAGCGATCTTAGATGTACGATCGCGAGATGAAAACATTTGTCAATGTGCCAATTCCTGAAGCACCACTGGGATAATGAAGGATATGGGAAGATGGAGTCTCTTTTGATTTGAGACTTTCATCTGCTCCAGGGAAAGGCTAAAACCCTTCCCTTACGGAAAATTTTAATCTTTCAGGAAATACACCAGGTTATCCTGTAGATTCTTGAAGAATCGCCAAAACTTGAAGAGATGGGCTGGGTGGTAGTGGCGAAATGAAGACGCATAAAGAAGTGACACATCCAGATGCACTAGCAGGGGACTACCAGACGTAATCTTAATTGTAAATAAGCCCTAGGGATGGGCGGCAGGAAAGGTTGGAGGAGTATTATGAAGGGTCATGCTTTCGCAAATCGACAAAATCGGAATCAACAGTGGTTGCCAATGACGAAGAGGGCTGCCCAGAAAGTGGGATCGGTTAAACTGGGATCTCGGAAAACTGATAACCATTCAGCAAAAACCTTGCGTGTCTTGGCCCAAAATAAAGTTAAACAGGGAGATTACAAAGGCGCGATCGCATTTCTCACACAATTGATTAAGTATCATCCCATCCACGCCGTTGATTACAATAACCGGGGGTTGATTTATTTCCAAATAGGTGATAATGAAAAAGCGATCGCAGATTATAACAGAGCGTTACAACTCAATCCCCAATTAGATAATGCTTATAATAATCGTGCCAATTACTACGTGGCTACTGGGCAAATTGGCAAAGCACTAGCTGACTACGAAAAAGCGATCGATCTCAATCCCGGCAATGTCCGCACTTGGATTAATCAGGCAATTTCATTTCGGGACTTAGGATTATACGATTTAGCCCTGGAAAATCTCGATATGGCTTTACTCCTAGGCGGTTTTAACGATCGCGCATTAGGAGAAAGGGGGCGTACCTACCATCTGCGCGGTGATTGGAATTGCGCGATCGCAGACTATCAACGTGTCCTCAATTCTCTCTCTTCCTCCAGTTCTTCTAGCAGTCTGCGCCGGAAAGTTGAAACCTGGATGAATGAACTCTTTGAGCCATTAACAGCTTGAATGAGTTGAGGGGCTGGGGAAATTGGCGCTAGGGACTAGGGGGCAGTGAGGAATTTTTACTCATTCCTCAAAACTCTCTTCCCCTCTGTCCCTAGTCCCTTTGTCCCTTTGTCCCTCTGTCCCTAGTCCCTAGTC
>DOIX01000079.1:21032-21464 GCA_003511885.1 Cyanobacteria bacterium UBA11153 | reverse complement strand
GTCCCTAGTCCCTAGTCCCTAAATCATTAATTATCATTTCCCCCATCTGAATCTTCCCAAACTACCTGACGCTGAGTTGGATCCCGCCGATAGCTTTGCTCCTGCATCACTTTTTTGGCTTGGGCAGGATCGAAAACATTTCCGAAATCATTGCGTAAATTATTAACTCGTGATTGGGTACGTTTTACTTCCGCTTGGACTTCTCGTAACTTCCCTTGTTGTGACAAGTGATAGGGCAATAGTTGAGATAATCCTGCAATCGCCGCCGCAGAAAGTACGACATTAACTAACAATTTAGCAGCAATCTCACCTGTCATCGCTTGGTAAGAATGCTGCCTCCGTTGCCGCTGTTTCCGAGAATTAGTTCTGTTTTTTGGAGGCGGTTGTCCATTTCCTCTAGAGGGTTGAACTGCATTCATCTGTTTTCCTCCC
>DOIX01000079.1:20528-20832 GCA_003511885.1 Cyanobacteria bacterium UBA11153 | reverse complement strand
CTGCATTCATCTGTTTTCCTCCCTCAAGACTCCCGTTATAGCCACAAAGCTTAATCGGAGACAAGAAGGATAGTAGTATTTATGCAACATACAAGTCAAATCCTAATGACTTCACTGAATAAACCAATATAACTGTTTTCCTTCCCGGATTGGATGGGGGGTTGCTCAAACGAGTGGGATGTCATCATCAGCTAAGAGTAGTTAGCAATAGAGCTAGTTTACAGCACCAGCGGCAACTATCCGGATCGATGGAGCGCTTGGTCTAAGATAAAAGCTAAATTTATAGTGGGGGTATTCCCGGCGA
>DOIX01000079.1:0-20324 GCA_003511885.1 Cyanobacteria bacterium UBA11153 | reverse complement strand
ATAGTGGGGGTATTCCCGGCGAAATTGATCAGAATCGATAAGATGAGTCGCTTTCCACCCCATGTCAAGAAACCGGGGATCTAGGCGAAGCCTCTCAAAACTTTTGAGGAGTCAGTTCAACAGATGTTACGCTGGGCTAGCGCCGAGCTTCGCTAAAGCTAACAATAATGTATATCCAGCCTGGTAATTGTAGAGTTGGTCTGGTCAAGTGTGAGACTAACGAGAAAGCTCCCGTCAACCCTATGGGGATGACGGCGAGTTTTTGAGAGCTTCTCTTTACTTGTAGAGTTCCGTACCCAGTCTGTAGGCAAGGATAGCAGGAACGAGAGCCAAGATTAGAGCTATGAAAATTTGAGAATCAGAAATAGCCATTCTTTACAAACTCCTTATTTACGAATATTTGCTGATTCTACCACCAAGATACAACAAAGCGGGAAGTCTCTGAACCAGCTCCTCGGAATGCCAGAGAGTAAATTAACTTACCCAGCAGTATACCCTGATACCCTGGGGGTATAGGGAGTGTCTTCTGAAAGAGGAAGCCCACACTCTACCGAAGGTAAGCGTGCGGTATGTGAAGAAAACTCTCCGATCTCGGCAAAACGATCTAAATCTGGTACAATATATTCTTCATAGACTTTATCGAACATCTGCCGCCATATTCCTTTGCGGAATTAGCGGTGGTTTGTCTATTTGCTGGATCCAAAAATATCGAGAAGTCTAGATGTCGATGAAATAATTCGACTAATCTCCATTCACGTTTAATCTACTGGATATTTTTGCCTAACAGGTAAAAATATCTAGAAGTTAGGTTAAGATAGGTTAAATAGATGAGAAGATTATTCTCTAAGTGCGCGTTCGCAAGATGGTTGTAACTTTTTGTTTGAAATTAATATTTAATGCTAGACCAAGTTTTTAATCCCTCTTTGAACATAGGATTTGAAGCCCCTCTAGTCCTAGTGGTTCTGATCGCGCTAGAGGCTGTCCTCTCAGCAGACAATGCGATCGCGTTGGCGGCAATTGCCAGAGGTTTGGAAGGGGGCAAACTTCAGCGTCGTGCCCTCAACTTGGGCTTGGCGATTGCTTATGTCCTGAGAATTACCCTGATTCTTACAGCGACTTGGGTAGTACAGTTTTGGCAATTTGAAGTACTGGGTGCTTTATATCTACTTTGGTTGGTCTTTCAGTATTTCACCTCATCTGAAGATGAGGCGCATCACCACCATGGTCCAGTATTTACCTCCCTGTGGCAGGCTATTCCTGTAATTGCTGTCACCGATATGGCATTTTCCTTGGATAGTGTCACTACTGCGATCGCCATTTCCGATCAAACCTGGTTAATCCTGACGGGAGGGACAATTGGTGTCATCACCCTACGGTTTATGGCTGGTCTATTTATCCGATGGCTCCAAGAATACGATCATCTTGAGGATGCAGGCTACATTACCGTTGGCTTCGTGGGATTGCGACTATTGCTGAGGGCGATTAACCCAGAATTAGTTCCACCAGAATGGTTACTAGTTACAGTTATTGTTGCTGTATTTGTGTGGGGATTTTCTTCAAAAGCGCCAGTCCAATAAATACTTGTTTTGGCGCTTTCCCAGCCAAGATTTAGTGACCTAAACCTAATTTTTGGGATCCACTAAACTGATGCTCTAGAGCGCCAATCCACTTCCAGACTCTCAATAGCTTAAAACTCAGAATTCAACCCTATTTTCCCTCATTTCTTCTTCCCAAATCCCCATTCCCTATTGTGAATTTTCGGATTTTTATGGATAGAGGGGAAGTTTAATGACAAATTCTGTACCTCGTCCGGGATGAGAGTGACATTCTAATTCACCTTGATGTTTTTCAACCACGATTGAGTGGCTAATCGACAATCCCAAACCACTTCCACTACCAACAGGTTTGGTAGTAAAAAAAGGATCGAATAAGTGGGGTTTTACTGCAGGAGGTACACCATAGCCATTGTCAGAAATCCCGATCAAAACTGCTGTTTGGCAGTCACTTAGTTGGGTACGAATCCCAATGGAAGGAATTAGATATGGATCGTCTTCAAGTCTTTTAGCTAAAGCATCAATAGCATTAGTTAAGATATTCATAAAAACTTGATTGAGTTGACCTGGATAGCATTTTACCGCCGGGAGTTGACCGTACTCCTTAACAACTTGGATGGCAGGTCTGTTATATTGTTTTTTAAGGCGGTGCTTTAAAATCATCAGGGTACTATCAATTCCTGCATGAAGATCTACGGTTTTCTTCTCTGCTTTGTCCAGATGAGAAAAATTACGCAGAGATATCACAATTTCCTGAATGCGGTTTGCTCCTTCTCTCATAGATACCAATAATTGAGGGAAGTCTTCTTTGAGGAAATTGAAGTCGATGGCTTCAAGCTCTTCTTGAATGTCTCTTGGGGGATTCGGATATTGCTGTTGGTACAAATCAATTAAACGGAGGAGGTCAGCAGCGTATTGGGTAGCTGGGGTAATATTACTATAAATAAACCCGATGGGATTATTGATTTCATGAGCTACACCAGCTACTAATTGACCTAAGCTGACCATTTTTTCATTCTGAACTAGTTGAGATTGAGCGCGTTTAAGTTCGTACATAGCCATTTCCAGTTCTTTGGCTTTTTCTCTTTCTCTTTCTTCTGACTGACGCAATGCTTCTTGAGCAAGTTTTTGTTCGGTGATATCGTTTAGAGTGCCAGTAGTTCCAGAAATTTTTCCATCTTGGGTAAAAGTTAAACGAGAATGAACCTCAAGCCAACGAAATCGTCCTGAATTAGTTAGGTAGCGGATTTGATAGCGACAGTCGTCTTTTTTTCCTTCAATTAGAGTGCGAAATACGACTAGATTTCGCGGGAGGTCATCTGGATATATATAATGGGAGATTGGCGTACCTAAAGTTGAGGCAACAGAAAATCCTGTAATTTCTTTCCAAGCTGGATTTAAGAATGTCCAATTACCGTGAATATCTGTTTGAAAAATGACTTCTTTGATATTATTAACGACTGAGCGATATTTTTCTTCGCTAAGGCGCAAGGCTTCTAAGGAAATTTGGCGCTGCGCTGCGTAACGGAGGGAACGAATCAGGATTTCACTGGAAACATTCCCTTTGACTAAATAATCCTGCGCCCCGGATTGGATAGCCTGAAGAGCGAGTTCTTGATCGTTACAAGCAGTCAGAACTACAATTGGTGTATTCAGGCCATATTCTTTAAAGCGAGAAATAGTATCCAGTCCCTGACTATCGGGTAATGATAGATCCAGCAATATAACATCAAAAGTTTTTTTGTGCAACTCTTCTATCGCTTGACTTACCAGTCTGACACGGGTTAACTCAACTTGGATAGTATTCGTTTTTGATAGTAAATCTTGGATTAGCTTTGCTTCTGTGCTACTGTCTTCAAGAAGAAGTACTTTCAGGTAAATACAATTAACCGTTGATTTCAAGGGAGCTTTCATGGCTGAATTTATTGAATTTTTGTTTTTTATTATTATATTACTTAACAACTGTTAAAAAACACATAAAATTTCTGTGAAGTAAAACAAACTTAATGTCAGTTCTTGAGACAGAGATATCTATCCGGAAGTTTAATTTTTTTTTAATAAATAAAAATTAACGGAGAGTGGCAGAGGGTATGGTTAGGTGGAGAGGGACAGAGGGGATGTCCAGGTGGAGAGTCGGAGGAGAAGGAAGGCAGAGCGCTGAAGTTATAGGCAATTTAGGAAATAAATATCTACAATCTACAATATCCGGCTAAAATCCGGTGCAGCACTTTCGACTTCGTAAGTATTGAGCTTATGATTGAGTTGACGAATCCGACGGGAAAGCAAGCGGATGATATTAATGGCAATTCCGGGTGTTTCATCAATTGCATCATAAAGTTGTAACTGAGTTAGCACCAGACAATTACAACTTTCCCTAGTCGTGACAGATGCGGAACGAGGTTGAGCGTCAAAGAGGGACATTTCACCAAAACATTGTCCCGGATTGAGATCCGCTAAAATGCGATCGCCTTGTAGCCGCTCGGAGCGATCCCGCCCTGATGCCCTAATGCGATCGCTAATGTGAACCCGTACCAAACCCGATACAATAATATAAAGCGATCGTCCTTCTTCCCCTTGGGTAACGATAGTGTGATTGGCGGGGAAGGATAGTTCATCCATCACCGAGGCGACGCGCACCAAAAAATCATCCCGCAATTCTTGGAAAATTGGCACACCCCTGACAAATAATAGACGCTCAACACTGGTTAACATAGTTTACCGATTTGCTACTCGCTATTGATGCTGAGTTGCTGCTAGGAAACTCAAGTTTACCAAATAATAACCATCAAGGAGGCTTTTGGGCTAAACCCGGATAAGCTGCCGAGTAGCCCGTAGAGCGATAAGTGTCAACTATCAACTATCAACTGTCAACTGCTATGAGATTGCATTGCATCTTCCCCACTTCCTACTCACTATTTCTAAATGCCAGGGCAAAGCGCTCGATACCTGCTAAATCTCGGCAAATCTGAATTTGACAATAACTACCTTGTTCGTGGAATAATTTGAGTACTGTATCGGCTTGTCCTGCCATCATTTCAACTAACAAAATACCACCTGGCAGGAGATAATCAGGAGCAGTAGTAATTAAATACCGGATCGCATCTAAACCATCAATACCGCCATCAAGGGCAATCTGGGGTTCGTGATTGGCGACTTCTGGTTGTAATTGGGGAATTTCACTACTGGGTATATAAGGTGGATTTGAGACGATTCCACTCAATTTACCTTTGATTGCCAATAGTGGTGATAGCCAAGATCCTTGGTAGAATTTAATTCTTCCTTGTAAGCCTAAATTTTCAGCATTTAATTGAGCAATAGCTAGGGCATCAGGAGCGCAATCAACAGCGTGAATTGTCGCACTGGGGAAAGCCTCTGCTAATCCGATTGCGATCGCGCCGCTGCCCGTACCTAAATCTGCCCATTCTCCCCATTCTAATTCAGGAGTTGGACTATTTTTAATTGCTGCTATTGCGATATCGATGATATATTCTGTTTCTGGGCGAGGAATTAGGACGGCTGGAGAGACTTTCAGGGCAAAATTGCGCCAAGGTGTCACTCCAGCCAGATATTGAATGGGTACGCGGTTATTCAGACGCTCTTGCCAGAGTTGGGATAGTCTGGACAGAGGATATGGTAATGTGATTTGCGATCGCTCTTTAAAAGATTCCAATCTCAATGACAGCGAATCAAGTTTTGCTACTTCCTGAAGCAACCAGTCTACTTCATGAACAGGAATACCCTCTTCGACAGCAGATTTACGGGCATTTAACCGCCACTGCCAAAGGGCTAAACCTGATACGACTGATGACTTCATTATAGGGGCTAGGAGCAGTAACTAGGGACTAGGGGCACTCTTGCTGGGGCAAAACCATTAACCATTAACCATTACCGATTATTCCCACCACTTTGCTGAGAAGAAGAGGATATTTTCTGCAATATTTCTATAGATTCAGGAGTAGGCCAAAGGACAATTTTCCCTAGGGCTGGATCGTCTTTACTTTCCCAAGTTTCAATTAAACCTTCCAATGTAACCACATTAATTTGAACTGTAGATGATTGGTTTGGTTGTTGTTGTTTGTAACGATCCACAAGACCTTGTAATTGATTTTTATCGAAGAAGAACGGAATAACTTGTTGACCGCTCAATTCAGTAGTTAAGTATCCTGAATCTTGACCTGCACTGGCATAAAATAGAGGGACTTGATCGAATTGTTGTACATTCTCGCCTTTCTGTCGTAGTAAATCAACAGCAGTTTTCACCTCATCATCTTCTGGAACAAAAACAAAATCTACTGGGTTTGGTTTGTTTTTATTTTCTTGTTGAAGT
This sequence comes from Cyanobacteria bacterium UBA11153, assembly GCA_003511885.1. GTDB lineage: Bacteria > Cyanobacteriota > Cyanobacteriia > Cyanobacteriales > Coleofasciculaceae > Limnofasciculus. The sequence continues at coordinate 14,444 of DOIX01000079.1, read as the reverse complement.
TTGTAAACATCTGCGATTGAGAGTACGGCGACTTGGGCTGTGTTACCCAGTTGAGGATTATCTCGCTTGAGTCGCTGATTAATAAAGGATTGAGCAGCTTGTTGGCTGATAAAGAATCCTGCTACCGATACAGTTTTGTTGTCTTGAGTTGGCACTGATACTGTTACCAGGGAACCTTGCGCATCTGCGATCGCAAATACTGGTACTGTTTGTAATTTTTCGATAATCTGGGCTTGGGTTAATGCTAGTGCTTGTAATGTTCCTGTCAATAGGGAACTCAAGATAGTTGTACCAGTTAAACCTAATGTTACAGTCCAACGAATTAATGATTTCATCTTAATTAACCTCTCTAGGAAATGGGTAATATCACAGTGGATGCCCTGGTGGGGAGTAGGAGAGCAGGGGAGAGGGGGTGCAGGGGAGATAAGGGAGACAAGGGAGAATTTTTTCCCTAGCCCCTAGCCCCGCAGGTGGGCAGAAATAACCCATCAGTTGTATTGTAAGCAGGCTCGCAGGGGGCAGGGGAGAAAAAACCAGTTTCATTGATACTGGTGAGAAACTTCTGCCGCGCTGCACTAGCCCCACCGTACTTTAACGTCGGGGATTAGGAGATTGGTTTGTCGGGGGTGTCTGTGGATTAGTTTGGATATATTGCACGGCTTCTCGAGATGGTTGGAGGAAGAATTTCTCTAAAACTGGATCGTTATCGTTTTTGAGAGTACTAATAACGTCTTCTAGGGTAATTACTTCTATACTAACTTTCGATGCTATCTCTGGATTTTGGGCTGTTATTTCCTGCAAATTACTTTGCAGTTCTTCTTTTTCAAAGAATAAAGGAATCACTTCGCGATCGCCATTTTTTCCTGGCAAGTATATTTTCTGATCTCCTACTGTGGCTACGGCTACAAATAGGGGAACTCCGGGAAATCTCTCTACTTTTTGACCGTTTTGTTGGAGCAATGCGATTGCGGCATTGACTTGCTGCTGTCTTGGTAAAAAGTCAACTGCTATGCGCTGCTGTTGGTTTTTGTTGGCTGCTTCTAATTGTTTGTAAACAAACCCTAAGGATCTTGGCATAATCTGAAGGGTTCTAGCTTGTTCTGGTTGACTGGTTTTAAGTTGAGTTAAAGCAGTTTGAGCATCTTGTGGACTGATGAACAGTGGGGTAACTACCACTATGTTATTAGTGTCACAACTGGCTGGTTGTCCTGTATCAGGCGTGACACACTGACTAATCGGGATGCCATTGGCTTGGGCAATCATAAAAACTGGTACTGTTCTTAAGGCGGCAATCACCTGTTCTTCTGTTAGTGCTATTGCCGATAGGTTACCGGAAAATAAGGAACCGACTAGGGCAGTACAGACTAAACCTAATGTTGTACTCCAGCGGGCTAATGATTTCATTGAAATTACCTGATAGTTATCGTTGAGGGATGGGATGAGTACGCCCTTGTTTGTCAGACATGTTGATTTTACTGTTTAAGCTAGGCGATAGTTAGGCATGAATTATAGCAGTCTTTGCTTTGGTTGATCCGTCAGGAAACCTGACTTGGTTTCATCTTACATAGTTCCATAATGCGGCAATTCCCCTCCTGTTATACCAGAAGTGGGTTAGTGGGAATAGTTTTTTTAATCGGGATGACAGGATTTGAACCTGCGACCCCCGCATCCCAAATGCGGTGCGCTACCAAACTGCGCTACATCCCGTGAAGATCGTCTTTTATTCTATAACAACTAGTGCATAAAAAAACAGATTTTTTGATCTGGGGTTTTGATCTCGGCTCTGATTCTGGCTCATGACGCACCTCTGGAAACAAAATCTGCTATGGCAAAATCTTTTCTTTAGGGTCAAGATGATGAAACTCTAAGGCACGAGCCTCACAGCAGCCAGATTTGGTACAGAATCAAGTTTTCGTCTATTCGGCAAACCAAGCATATATTTTATGTCTAGGCTCTTTTTATCTCAGATCCTTACAGGAATAGCACTTATGCTGTCTCTAAGTCTTGCTCCTGACAATTGCCGCGATCTTGAAATTTCCTTCCTCCTATTTTTTGCCACAGTACTGACAACGTTTTATCAACAGCCAAAAATATATGCCTGAGCAAACTGCGCCACATCCTGGTCTCAGAGACGAGCGGATGATTTTGCTTCTCTTATGAAAAGATAACTGTATCAAGGCAACTTTGTCAAGTAAACTGGGCAGGGAAATTTCAATCAGGATACCAAAACATTCCCTTAATTCCTTCTGGATCTGGCATAAAACCCATTCTCCGATAAAAATTCACTACATGAGGATCGGCAAATAGGGTGATATTGCTAATATCCTCGCTGCGGAGTTTTTTGATCGTGTAGCGCATCAGTGCCTTACCCATCCCCTTGTTTTGAAACTCCGGGTGAACGACCACATCCCAGATTGTGGCATTAAAGGCATGGTCGGAGGTAGCGCGGGCAAAACCAACTAGACGTTTGGCGACACCTCGTTGTTGCCACATAGACACAACTAAAAAGCTGTGGTGAATTGCTTTCCTCACTTTGCGCATAGGGCGACGAGACCAACCTACAGCATCGCAAAGTTCTTCCAACTCGTAAAGATCGATGTCCCGATCCGTGCTAAAAAAGATCCGGGTCGTGGTCTCAGCGCGATCGCTAATTCCTGTCACCCCGTCAGCTTCCCACCTTGTTGGGCGCGAAGCAGTCTCAGCACTACCAAAAAAGCTTTTCCAAAAACCCATGCCGCTTTGGCCATCGCATTTTTATACTAAAATCCTCAACAGCTAGTTACTTTTAGCCACCGAAGTGGATTGGAGCATCTACGCGATCGAGAAGTTATTTACACATCAGTTTATCCTAAACCGTACAAACATCGCCAATGACTCATCCCGAGCGGCTCTTGGGTTAGCAAGGGCGATCCCGAGGAGAGGAGTATCCCCCCATCAATTGGGGATGCTGGATTTTCCCATAAGGGATCGGAAGTGGCATAAACTTGAAATCTGGCGATTCGGATCGATCGCCACGAGTCCAGCCAAAACGAGACGGAAAATTATGATAACACACAGTCGTGCCACTATATTCAGCTCTGCCACACTATTCCCAAATCTTAGGAATCAATCAAGACTTCTGAGTGGATCCTCAAAAAGCTAACCTGATTTAGCTAGACTTAGGCTAGACACAAACGGTTAAGAGAGATTAACCAGATTTGGTAGGTTAATTACGAAAAGCTGACTGGGCTGTTGTATTCCAAAGGCTTTTAACACTCAGCAAACGCCTCTTCCCCCTACTATATGGCTGCGGGTTTGAAATCATCAACACTAGAATTGCTGAAACGCTTTAACCGAGCGTTTCCTGAGTTTTATGAGCAATTTGTCAGCAGTGAAAGTCAACTCCAAAATCTCCGATTGGCATACAAACTGTACAAAAGCAAGCGGGTGGTAATCGAGATTAAACCAGAAGGCTCAAAAAGTGCCTTGCATTTCGCCTACCGCAACCAGTCTTTTCTGCTCAGTGACATTTTTGGGGTTTTAGCGGCTTATGGACTTACTATTCATAGTCTGAGCCTTCACGGTCAAATCAATCAACCTATGTTGGTATTTATCAAACTGGTGGTATCTCGTGGTAGCCAAGCTTTGACCAAAAAAACTGCTGAAAATGTTGCTCGTGCCATTCGGGAGGCTTTAGCTGGGCGCTTTGAGGTGGAAGAGATGCTGGCTGTCGAATTTAATCTCGATGCTGGATTAAAACAGGTGGAAACTGAATTTTATGTCGATCCTGTTTTTCATCTTCCAGCTATTTTGATTGAAGCAGACAATCAACCTGGTTTATTCTACAAAGTTATGTACGCTATCTGGCAAGAGGATTTACTGGTAGTTAATGCTAATTTATTAGTGTGGCGCGGACGTACTAGACTAATTCTTTACCTACTCGGTCCTAACGAAAACTTGATACCCGAATATTTGGGTAACAAAATTGCCGACAGTATTAGACAGCGATTGCTGGGCAGATGAGGGAGTGGCACAGCGGCTCCCCAGATGGGGAGTGGCTGTGCTCTACTCCCCATTCCGTTACCAAAAATGTAACCACTTACTTTCTATGTGGAAAACCAGGCATCCTAGCATGAAGATTACAAACTCAATGCCAAACATTGTGGCAGGGGGAGTGGCTGCTCATTCCCCATTTCTTACCAGAGTTTTGAATGTTTTATGATAGCGCTACACGAGCCGCTTTTACAGCCAATACCTGGACGTATTGCTGCCAGGAATCATCCATATCATAAAATTGGTAATTAGACGACTCGGATCCTGCTATAAAACTTACAAATCAAACCTCAAACATCTCTTCTCTATTACTGTAAAGAAAATGTTACGACAAGATTCCAGAAATTATCAAATTCTATTTCTCTCACTGTTCCTAATCTTAGGGGTTAGCATGAGAGACTGGACAATCCGACCGGATTTAATTATCGTTGCGATCGCAACTTGTTTGATTACGCAGTGGATAGCTTTATCTATTTGGTCAAATGGGCAAGGAAGTTTACTCAATCTCTTGACAAGAGGTGAGGATCGTTATTCAGATAATCTGGATAAGGAAGAATTCCGGATTCCCCAGGCCAGTTTTCATCTTTTCTCGGTAATTACCAGAATTTTTTCCACTCCAATTCGGCTCGAATCTTTGAAAAGTGCTGTCATTACAGCTTTGAGTTTAAGCCTTCTCCTGCGGGTAGATAATTACACTACGATGATTATTGCAGGTGCTTTGGCAATTTTGAGTAAGTTTATCTTTCAAGTTAGGGGCAAGCATTTCTTTAATCCGTCTAATTTTGGGATTGTTGCTGCGATAATCCTGACTAATGATGCTTGGGTTTCACCGGGACAGTGGGGGGATGAAATTTGGTATGCTCTATTATTTGCTGGTGCTGGTGGTTTAGTTTTAAAAAAAGTGGGTCGTTGGGATACGACGGTGGCTTTTTTGGGTAGTTATGCTTTTTTGGAAGCGGTGAGGAATATTTGGTTAGGTTGGACTTGGGATGTCTTTGCTCATCGGATGATGAGTGGTTCTTTGTTACTTTTTGCCCTCTTTATGATTACGGATCCTCGCTCTATTCCTAATGCGAGAATTGGTCGGTTATTTTGGGCTGGTGCGATCGCAATTCTTACGTTTGTTTTGCGGAATTATTTCTTTCTTCCTACGGCTGTTTTCTTTGCTCTGTTTGCTTTATCGCCTTTGACCATTATTTTGGATGGAATTTGGTCATTCCCCAGATTTTCTTGGGATAAGGCTCGTCAGTTAAAGCAGCTTAATGTTTAATTGTCAATTCTCAATCGTTAAGGGTTAATTGTTGATTTAATGAGGGCAGAAAACCAGACAATTAACAATTGACGATTGACGATAAAAAATTAACAATCCTTAAAAGGAGTTGATCGTGAAGTTAGTTCGGATAGTTATCGCTTTAGTATTAGCTACGATCGCAGTTATTTCCTTCGCGTTGCCAGCCTTCGCCTTTTGTGGCTTTTATGTGGCGAAAGCGGATACAAAGCTTTACAACCAAGCATCTCAGGTAATTATCGCCCGGAATGGCGATCGCAATATCCTGACTATGGCAAATGATTATCAAGGAGATGTCAAGGATTTTGCCTTAGTTGTGCCTGTGCCTGTAGTCTTGGAGAAAGAGCAAGTTAATGTTGGTGATTCTAAAATAATTGAACGACTTGATGGATTTAGTGCCCCTAGATTAGTAGAATATTTCGATCGCAATCCTTGTGAGGAGAATATCAGGAGAGTGACAGGAAACGACAGAGTATTTTTAAGACTAAATAATCAAAATAGGGAGTCTGGAGAAAGGGCATTAGGAGTAACAATAGAAGCACAATTCACAGTAGGTGAATATGATATCCTCATCCTCAGTGCCAAAGAATCTAATGGCTTAGAAACTTGGCTCAAACAAAACGATTACCAAATTCCTAATGGTGCATCCAGACTGCTACAAACTTACATCCGCCAAGGGATGAAATTCTTTGTCGCTAAAGTGAATCTAGCCGAATTTGAAAAAGCTGGATATCAATTACTTCGTCCCCTACAAATGGCTTACGAATCGCCAAGATTTATGCTGCCAATTCGCTTGGGGATGATTAATGGGAAATCAGCTCAAGATTTAGTGGTTTATATCTTATCTCCACAAGGGCAAGCTGAAATTACTAACTATCGTACCGTTAAAGTTCCATCTGATGCCGAAATACCTCTATTTGTTAAAGAAGAATTTGGAGACTTTTATAAGTCAATGTTCCAACAATCATACCAAAAAGAAGGGAAAAAAGTGGCTTTTTTGGAATATGCTTGGAATATGGGATGGTGCGATCCTTGTGCGGCAGAGCCATTAACTAATGAAGAATTGAAAAAAGCTGGAGTATTTTGGCTGAATTCTAATCAGGGAACTAATGTATTTATTACTCGCCTCCATGTAAGATATAGTCGCGATAAGTTTCCTGAAGACTTAATTTTCCAAGAAACAGCCAATACCGAACAATTTCAAGGGCGATATATCTTACGTCATCCTTTTAGTGGAGAAATGGATTGCGATGCGGGGAAAGAGTATCAGGAATCTTTGCCAGAAAGATATGAAGAGGAAGCCCAAACTTTAGCGAAATTGACGGGATGGAAAATTGAGGATATTCGCGAGAAAATGAATATATCTCAAAGGAAATCAGAAAATTGGTGGCATGAGGTTTTTTGATTAAGGGAGGAAAAATATTCAGGGTGGATGGTACGTTAGCTGGCCCATAACGCACCCTACAAAAAAAATACAAACAGACAAGAGGTACAAAATGAAACTAGATGGTGCGTTAGCTGGCCCATAACGCACCCTACAAAAAAATACAAACAGACAAGAGGTACAAAATGAAACTAGTTAGAATATTCATCGCTTTACTGATAGCAATTATTTCTGTAATTTATTTCGCGTCGCCAGCATTAGCCTTTTGTGGCTTTTATGTGGCGAAAGCGGATACAAAGCTTTACAACCAAGCATCTCAGGTAATTATCGCCCGGAATGGCGATCGCAATATCCTGACTATGGCAAATGATTATCAAGGTGATGTCAAGGATTTTGCCTTAGTTGTGCCTGTACCTGTAGTATTGGAGAAAGAGCAAGTCCATGTGGGCGAATCGAAGATAATTGAAAGACTTGATGGATTTAGTGCGCCGAGACTGGTAGAATATTTCGATCCAGATCCCTGTACACCTCCTCCAGTATTTGATGGTGTATTTAATGCTGCACCAGCACCCGCATCACCAATTGGCAGGGGTGCAAGAGAAGAAGCATTAGGCGTAACAATAGAAGCGCAATTTACAGTAGGAGAATATGACATAGTTATTCTCAGCGCCAAAGAATCTAATGGATTAGAAACCTGGCTAAAACAGAATAATTACCGCATTCCGTCTGGGGCATCCAGACTATTACAACCCTACATTCGCCAGGGGATGAAATTCTTTGTTGCTAAAGTGAATCTAGCCGAATTTGAAAAAGCTGGATATCAATTGCTACGCCCTCTACAAATGGCTTACGAATCGCCACGGTTTATGCTGCCAATTCGTTTAGGAATGGTTAACAGTAAATCCGAACAAGATTTACTAGTTTATATTTTATCTCCCCAAGGGCAAGCCGAGGTTACCAACTATCGGACAGTTCAAATACCCTCCGATGCAGAAATCCCCCTCTTTGTCAAGGAAGAATTTAGTAATTTTTACAAGGCAATGTTTAAAACATCATACCAAAGAGAAGGGAAAAAAGTCGCCTTTTTAGAATATGCTTGGAATATGGCATGGTGCGATCCTTGTGCGGCAGAGCCATTAACTAATGAAGAACTGAAAAAAGCTGGAGTATTTTGGCTAAACCCTAACCAGCCCAATAACGTATTCATCACCCGCCTCCATGTGCGATACACCGCCAATAAGTTTCCCGAAGACTTAATCTTCCAAGAAACTGGCAATACCCAACAGTTTCAAGGCAGATATATCTTGCGTCATCCTTTTACCGGAGAAATGAATTGCGATGCCGGAAAAAACTATCAAAAGTTATTACCCGCAAGATTTGAAGAGGAGGCACAAACGTTGGCGAAGTTGACGGGCTGGAAAATTCAGAATATTCGGCGAAAAATGGATATTTCTGAGAGTCAGCCTGAAAATTGGTGGAGTAATATTTGGCAGTGATAAGCTGAGAAAGAATCTGGCATTGAATAGTGATGAGAGGTGAAAATTAAGAAAATAAACCCAGTTTCTTTGAGAGACTGGGTTTCTTAACTTCTAAAATTTGCCCCAGAGTGACAACCAATAAAAATCGAATAGGTTGTTATAATATTCTCAAATTCCAGAAGCTATGAATAGCATGTATTTCATTTTTTAATTTGGTGATAAATCCCCTCTAAAAGTTATCGATATTAATGATGTTTGTGGGTATTTTCAATGCCAATGACATATTTCTGCCACTCCTGATGGAAACCACCATTAACATACTTAGCTACTTCAAAATGGAGACTACTATATGGTTTGCGAGGTTGAGTGCGCAAAATCATATTGGCTTCTTTGGGAGTGCGATTGCCTTTTTTAATATTACAGCGGACGCAAGCAGTAACAATATTTTCCCAAGAATCACCTCCCTGTCGGGAACGAGGTATAACATGATCCAGAGTTAATTCATCACCCGTGTAGCCACAGTATTGACAAGAATTACCGTCACGATAGAGGATATTACGGCGGGTAAGAGGAATTTCTTTGTAAGGAACCCGAATGTAATGGCGGAGTCGAATAACCGTAGGAATCGGGAATTCTGGGTAAACATACTTCCCATTATGCTCAACCTGTTCCGCTTTACCTTTGATCAACAAAACCACGGCTCTTCGCCAGTTGGTGATGTTGAGGGGTTCATAAGAGGCGTTTAACACCAGAACCTTGCTCATCGGTCATTGCCAATTAAGAGGATTTCTTCCCAGATATTAACACAGGTTTCTCTGTTTCAGTGGCAAGATACTCTGTTGAATTGTGAGGTGACAACTAGCCTTGAGCGAGAAGTTTCGGACATTTTTAACTATATGTAGTAGTCAAAAAGTTTATCTACCCTACATATAGCGTTACAGTCAAAAATCAAAAGTTAAAAATAGGAAATTGGTAATGGGTAATGGAGTTTTAATCCCAAAGTACGATCCCGTCAGCAGGCGAAGCCATCCCATAAGGTATAGCGAGGGGCTATTGGCTATTGGCTCGAGAAGAAAGCTGTAAAATCAAGGGTTTGAGGAATTGAGAATGTCGGGGCTACCCTAGTGGTTGCTACACATCAAGATTCCTCCACCCACCACCTCCCCCACATCAATTCCCCTGAAGGAGATAAGTAATCATTTCCCCCTTACCCTTAATGTGGATTGGCCCCCGTTGTTCAAACCGATAGCGATCGCGTAATAATTCATAAGTAGCCTGGGTAACCTGAATAAAACCCGGTAAACCGTGGGATTCCATCCGGCTAGCTGTATTCACCGTATCCCCCCACAAGTCGTAGCTGAATTTCCGAATCCCAATCACGCCAGCCACTACTGGACCGCTATTAATCCCAATTCGTAGTTTAAAGTCTCTACCCATCTCCTGATTGAATTCAGCAATGCTTGCCTGCATCTCCAAAGCCATTTTTGCGATCGCATCTGCATGATCTTCACGGGGTTTTGGCAAACCTGCTGCTACCATATAAGCATCACCAATTGTCTTAATTTTCTCAATTTCATTAATTTCGGCTAAACGGTCAAATTTTGAAAAAATTTGATTGAGAATTTCTACAAGTTCCCTCGGTGATGTTTGGACAGAAAAGTCAGTAAAATCAACCAAGTCTGCAAACATAATAGTCACGGCATTAAAATGATCTGCTATAGTTCTCTCGCCCCGTTTCAAACGCTCGGCAATGGGTTGAGGCAAAATATTTAATAACAATAATTCTGAGCGTTTGCGAGCGGATCTTAGCGCTACTTCAGAATTTCTTCTTTCTGTAATATCAGTAACTATACCTTCGTAATATATGACTTTACCATCAGGATCTTTAACTGTACTAATATTCTCGGTGATCCAGATAATTTTTCCATTTTTCTGATATACTTGAGATTGAAAATCTGACAAAATACCATACCGATTCATCAGGATTTCTAGATCGTCTCTCCGGGTAGGTTCGACGTAAAGTTGTCGTCCGATATCGGTAATTTTATTCATCAATTCTTCTGGAGACTCATAACCTAAAATACTGGCTAAAGCTGGATTTGCCGTGATGTATCTCCCCTGATAAGTTGCTTGAAATATACCTTCTGTGGCTCGTTCAAAGATACTGCGATATTTCTCCTCTGCTTCTCGCAAAAACTCTTGGACTCTTTGTTTATCTTCAATTTCACCTTGGAGTTGTAGATTTTGCTGTTCCAGTTGTTTTTGGAGGTTTCTCAGTTTCAAATGAGTAGTTACTCGCGCTTTAACTTCTTCCTGTTGGACTGGTTTTGTGATAAAATCAACTGCACCCAAATTAAAACCTTTAACTTTATCTACTACATCAGAAAGGGCAGAAAGAAAAATAACTGGAATCTCACAAGTTGATGGGTTGTCTTTAAGACGACGGCAAGTTTCAAACCCATCTATACCTGGCATCATCACATCCAATAAAATCAAATCCGGCTTGGCATATTCGACTTTTTGGATCGCACTCTCCCCATCCTGTGCCACTAAAACTTTGAAGCCAGAATCGCTTAAAAAATCAAATAATACTCCCAGATTATTCGGGGTATCATCAACAATAACAATGATACCTTGATAGGAATTGGTATCGATCATTGGTAAGAGGTATAGCAGTGGATAGTTGATAATGGATAGTTGATGGTGGATAGTGGATAGTTGATGGTGGATAGTTGATAGTTGATAATAGATAGTTGATGGTGGATAGTTGATAGTTGATGGTGGATAGTTGCTTCTCACTTTTTAACAGGAAGAAAAACGGCGCGATCGCGTCCTAACTCTTTAGCCTGATAAACTGCTAGATCTGCTGCTGCTACTAATATATCTGGAGAAGAGTCTCGTAAGGGAACAGTGCTAGTTACGCCCACACTGAGGGTAACGTAGTCGCTAATCGGGGATTCAGGATGAATCAGAGCTAACTCTCTGACAGATGAACGGATTAACTGAGCCACCATCATGGCTCCCTCCTCTGGAGTGTGTGGTAGAATCACAGCAAACTCTTCTCCTCCATAGCGAGCTACTAAATCTGCTGGGCGCTTAATCACGCGCTTAATAGCTTGAGCCACCTGATACAAACATCTGTCTCCAGCCTGATGTCCCCAATTATCGTTGTAACGCTTGAAAAAATCCACATCACACATCAGCAAGGAGATAAACCACGCTTCCCGTATGGAAATCCCCCAGGCTTGCTCCAAATATTCATCAAAGCGACGGCGATTGGCTACTTGAGTCAGACTATCGGAAGTTGCCAAATTCTTTAACTGCATGTTAGCTTTCACCAGTGCGGCTTCTGCCTTCTGGCGCTGCTGAATTTCCCTTTGCAGCTTGAGATTTTGCTCTTGCAAACTATGTTGTAGCTTCTGGATAGTCAGGTGAGATATAATTCTGGCTAAAATAATTTCTTGGTGTATCGGTTTAATGATGAAATCTACCGCGCCAAGCTGAAACCCTTTGACTACGACTGAGGTTTGAGATAATGCTGTCATGAAAATGATGGGGATGTCTTGAGTGAGGGGATTGGCTTTTAAGCGCCGACAGGTTTCAAAGCCATCAATTCCAGGCATAATGATGTCTAACACAATGATATCTGGATTGGTATCTTGGGCTTTTGCGATCGCACTTTCCCCATCGGCAGCCATGACTACTTTAAAACCAGCATTGCTCAAAAATTGAAATATTTCTTCTAAACTGACAGGGCTGTCATCAACAATCAGAACAGTGACATCGGCAAAATTTTCAATATTCATCTGATAATTAACGATTGATTTTTACAATCTTTCCCCATCTAAACTGATCGCTTTTTCTAAGGCAGCTTTTTCTCTAGATCTTAATAAATATTTTTGTAAATTGAGTCGATCCCAACCAGTGATGATACTCAATTCTGTGATATTGATGCCCCGCATCAACATTTCTACGCACCAAGTATCTCGTCCTTGCTCAATCAAAAGGGGTTTGCCGTCAGGATTGAATAATTCAGAGGTAAATTCTTGCCAAACTGCTTCTATTTCCGCTTCTGATATGGGATTATCCCAATCATTGATAAACAAGTTTGGCTGAAAATCCCTACGACTTTTAAGCCATTGATTTAAGGGATTGCGAGTGTACGAGCCATAGCGCTTGCCCATAATCCACTGATTCACAGGCACTTGTCGCACTCCACCTCGATAGACTTGTAATAAGTGTTGTTGGCGATTGCTGATTTGATGGGATCGCTCTAGGGCGATAATTTCATCAGGTGATAAGCCTGAAGCAAATAAGACATAAGCCAAAGCATAATTCCGCAAGCTCTGTTTTTTGGCTTGTGCCAAAATCGAGTGAACTAAAGAAGCTGGTAAATCGGCTACTTTTTTCTCTTGCTGGGTGGCGGGTTTAAGGTTGGGTGGGAAACTGGCAACGGGAACGGCTTCTCCTGAAACAGCTCCCTGCAAAAATAATTCTAATAAACTCTCTAAGAAATCCTCCCTGTCATGCCAAAGGTGGTGAAACTCGCTAGTTAACTCGATCGCACAATACCCAAACAACATGCTATTGAGGAGACTAGCTAATTTTTGCGGCGGTAACCGGAGTTGTTTGCGATCGCGCCTAATCGCAGTTGCTAAATATTCTGCCACATCCTGATTGGCGCGATCGATCCCTCTGCCCAATGCTTGACGATTTTCCATGGAGTACTTTCCCGACTCCCCTACCACCGAGCGGAGTAACTCCGGAATCTCTGCTAGTGCCTCCAAGCGATCCCGTCCATAGTTTTTCAGCGCTTGTTCCACATTTATGGTATAATCTACCCGCTCCTTCAAAGATTCCCCTAGGCGGGTAAACACCCCAGAATATTCGATAACTGCTAAAAGCAATCCTTGCTTGCTGCGAAAGTGCCGGAAGAGCGTCACCTCATTGACATGGGCTAACTCCGCAATCTGCCGCGTCGTCGTCTCGGTGACTCCCTGAGAGGTAAATAAATCCAGTGCCGCCTGAAGCAATCGGGATCTTGTTACAGAAGTACTGCTGGGCATAAGCAAGAAAAATGCAAGCTGTACTTGCACAGTGTAATGGTCAGGGGTAAGCTAGAGAAAGTGCAAGTTTGACTTGCAGTTCGATTCCCAATATAGCTATCCTCAATGACCAACAACTCACTGTCTGTTGCTCCCCCAGGCCAAAAAACACTCACCTTTAGCTGGATTACCGTAGTATTCTTTGGCGTATTTCACGCTTTAGCACTCTTCGCTCCTTGGTTTTTCTCTTGGTCCGCGCTGGGAGTAGCCATATTTCTCCACTGGCTATTTGGTAGCATTGGCATCTGTTTGGGGTATCACCGACTTTTAACCCATCGGAGTTTTCAAGTTCCCAAATGGTTGGAATATATCGTGGCTACCATCGCATGTCTGGCAATGCAAGGAGGGCCGATTTTTTGGGTAGGTTCCCATCGTCAGCATCACGCTCATCCAGAGGATGAATATAAAGATCCCTACTCAGCAAAACAGGGTTTTTGGTGGAGTCACATCCTGTGGCTTTTCTACCACAAAAAAGAGTTTTTCGATCGCGAAATATATCAAAAATATGCGCCTGACTTAGCGCGAGATTCTTATTATCAATGGCTTGACCGCTATTTCTTATTACTTCAGATTCCTCTGGGCTTGTTGCTTTACTTGGTGGGAGGATGGTCTTTTGTATTCTGGGGGATGTTTGTTCGGTCAGTATTACTGTGGCATACGACTTGGTTTATTAACTCCGCTAGTCACATGTTCGGATATCAAACATACCAGGTAGAAGATGGCTCTCGGAATCTATGGTGGGCAGCAATTGTAACTTATGGAGAAGGTTGGCACAATAATCATCATGCTCAACCAAATGTAGCTCCATCCGGAAGAAAATGGTGGGAAATTGATATAACTTGGTGGGCAATTTGGGTTCTGCAAATTTTGGGATTGGCAACGAAAGTGGTAATGCCGCCAAAAGAGCAACCAGCAAGTTAAGTCACTAACTGAAGACACCATATCTTGGTTAATTTGAAAAAATGGCTCTCAGACTCCAATCGGCTGAGAGCCTATTTTTCTGCTCAAAAATCTCCGCGTCTTCAAACCGGAGTTCGGAGTTCGGAGTATGCGCTTCGCGCTTGCCAACGGAGTTCGGTTTTTTCCCTTGAATTTTTTCATGATAGTTACCCCACATTCCGCTCGTAATATCGATTTCTTGCCTAAGAGATTCGATC
>DOIX01000077.1 GCA_003511885.1 Cyanobacteria bacterium UBA11153 | reverse complement strand
AAATAACCAACAACCAACAACAAATAACCAATAACCAATAACCAATAACCAACAAAGAAATGAAACTAAATGTAATTAAACAAAGATCGATTTGGTGGAGTATTTCCAGTGGGATTATCCTGATAGGAATAATTAGCATGATTATTTCTACCACGACATTGGGTTCGCCCTTACGTCTAGGATTAGACTTTGTTGGCGGTACACGACTACAATTTGCCCTCGATTGTACCAAACCAGGAAATTGTGACAAACCTATCGATATCGAAGTAGTTAGGAATGTCATGAATGGTGAGGGGTTAGGGAATAGTAGCATTCAACTTTTAGGAGAGCAAAAACAATCCCTGACAATTCGGACTAAAACATTAGATGAAGGAAATCGTACTAAACTAGAAACAGCTCTCAGTGAAAAAATTGGTGCATTCGATCAAAAATCAATCCAAATTGATAGTGTTGGACCTACTTTAGGACAACAGTTATTTAAGTCTGGTATCATCGCCATTATTCTCTCATTTCTGGGAATTCTTGGTTACTTAACCTTCCGCTTTCAGTTTGACTACGCTTTCTTCGCCTTTGTTGCCCTATTCCATGATGTGTTAATTACCATGGGCTTTTTCTCTATTTTGGGTTTAGTACTAGGCGTAGAAATTGATAGTTTATTTGTGGTCGGAATCTTGACAATTATTGGTTTTTCTGTTAACGATACAGTAGTAATTTACGACCGAGTACGGGAAGTAATTAAACTTAACCCAAATCAACACATAGATGGAGTTGTCGATGATGCAGTTAATCAAACACTAACAAGATCTCTCAATACTACTTTTACCGTATTACTGACATTATTCTCTATCTTTCTATTTGGAGGCGAAACCCTCAAATATTTTGCCCTCTGTTTAATTGTGGGCTTTACAGCAGGTGCATATTCCAGTATTTTCATCGCCAGTACTTTGTTAGCTTGGTGGCGAGAGAGGAGTGGAAATACACAGGCTGTTATGGCTACAGATACTCAAGTTTCTGATGAAGCTTAGTTGTTGGTTGTTTGTTATTTGTTGTTGATGATAAGGGGATGAAGAGAATGATTAATAGGGAGACTAGGAAGTGGGGAATGGCAAGAAACAAAAAACCAACCACCAACAACCAGCAACAAAAATGAATATACCCGACACCCCAAACCCGGAAATTTATTCAGGAGAATTAGATGCCATATTCAAAGCTCAAGTAGAAAGATTACATCAGCTAACAGTCTATGGTAGATGGTTAGTCGTAACTATCTTGTGGTTAACCCTTGCGCCATTAAGTTTGTGGGGATGGCGTTATGAAATATCACTATTGCGATCGCATTTTACCTGGGCAGCAGTCAGATATGGTATTATCTTCAACCGTTTGCCCTTTTTAGGTTTATCTATCTGTGTTGCCGTTACCGCTGCGGTTTTAGTTTGGCATAGTCGCAATATTTTATGGGGAATGCCAGCCGATGAAGAAAAACGCCTTCATCAACAAGTTTGTCGGATATGTCAGCAAGGGCAAAGTCACCCTTTATGGAAATGGGTTTGTTATGTTAGAGAGACTTAGGCAAAAGAGAGATTAGAGCTATAGCAAGGGACTAGGGGCTAGGGGCTAGGGAAGAATCCTGTCAAATTAAGGGTTTGAGGAATTGAGAATGTCTTAACCGCCCTGGCGGTTGCTATAATTCTCCCAACAGCCTATTTAGGTTATTTCAAAAGCCGCAATGATGCGTTGAATTTCGGCAACTTCTATTTTCTCTTGTTCAGATTTAGAGTAAATATCAATCAAAATAATGCAGGTTGATAACTGAATCCAGTAAATCAATCGGTAGCCGCCACTTTTACCCCGTTTGGCATCACTGTTTCTCACCCGTGCCTTGAAGACATCAGCACCAATACCAGTCAGTTTATCGCCCACTTGCTCTCCTGCTTGCAGTTGTGCCAAAATCGGTTGAATGTCTGTCTGAATTTGGCGATATTTTTTAGCGAGGGTGCGAAGTTTCCTTTGAAATTCTGGGGTGACTCGAATTTCAATTATGGGTAAGTCAGTCAACTTCAATCCCCTCCCAGAGTTGAGAAAGTGGTAAAGTGTTCCCTGTTATTGCTTGTTGCCAAGAGGTACGAAAACTTTCTACTGAGAAACCTTCGTCGTCAGTTGTATCTGTGGCTTCTTTAAGTAAAAGAATTACACGAATTTCTGAAGTATTTGTCAGAAGTTTCAAGTATTCTGGTAGTTCGATTTTACCGTCTGAAGTAATGTGGGTGGAAAATTCGTATGCTTTCATTATCGTGTCTCGATTATTGATTCAAGGATAACAAATATTGACTCTCCGTTAGCATCTCTATTTTAAATCGACATTAATTAAATAGAGTCTTCACAATTCATCCTGCAACTGAATCCCGCGAATCGCATAATCCAATAACTCTATCGGATGTCGCAAGGGAATTTCCTTACCCTCCAAGCCCAAATGTTTCTTAATTTGGAGGGAGCAGCCTGGATTCGATGAGGCAATTAATTCTGCGCCAGTATTGAGCAAATTAGCTACTTTTTGTTGTCCCAATTCTTCGGCTACTTCTGGTTGCAGCATATTATAAACTCCGGCACTGCCACAACACAATGCAGCATCAAGTGGTTCCCGTAATGTTATTTTAGGAATTTGCTGCAAAAGTTGTCGGGGTTGTAGGGAAATTCTTTGTCCGTGGATGAGGTGACAAGCATCTTGATAAACTATGGTTAAGGGTTTCTCTGTAATGGGAGAAAGTTTGGCTGTTAATCCCACTTCCGCTAAAAATTCTTGTATATCTTTCACCTTACTAGCAAATTCTTTGGCCTTTTCTCTATATTCTGGATCGTCTGCTAAAATATGTCCATATTCTTTTAAAGTATGACCGCAACCTGCGGCATTAATAATAATCGCATCTACATTTGTTCCGGCAAAACTATCTATCATTTGTCTGGCTAAAGTTTGGGCTTGTGCCGTTTCACCCTGATGCTCCGGTAAGGCGGCACAACAACCTTGAGTTTTGGGGATGACTACTTCACAACCATTGGCGGTTAAAACTCGCACTGTCGCCTGATTTACTGAGGAGAAAAATAATCGCTGTACGCAGCCTAAAATTACTCCTACTCGATAGCGTTTTTTCCCTTGGGATGGAGTAATTTCTAGAAAATTATCCTGAAAAGAATTAATGGTAATTTCCGGTAAAACTGACTCCATTGCATCTAACTGTGGAGAGACTTTGGGGAGTAATTTTGTCAGTCGAACCATTTTCTGTAAGCCTAATTTCTGATAGAAATACAGAGGAATAAATAAAACTCGCAAACGTTCCGGATAGGGGAATAAATTAAAAATCAGCCAGCGAATTCCTTTTTCTTCCGGAGTACGGGGTTGATTTCGCTGTACCTGATGGCGAGTTGCGGAAATTAACTTGTCATATTGAACTCCAGATGGACAAGTACTTACACAAGCCAGACACCCCAAACAGGAATCAAAATGTTGAATGGTAGCTTCAGCAAAAGATGCTTCACCTTTATTAATTCCATTCATTAAATAAATACGACCTCTGGGAGAATCCATTTCTTTGCCAATTACCCGATAACTGGGGCAGGTAGAGAGACAAAATCCACAATGGACGCAAGCATCTATTAATTCTTGTTGGGGTGGTTTATGAGGATCGAATCCACGAATTGGAACTGTGGATTCCAGTTCTTCTGGATCGGGAATTGAGGTATTGCTTTTCTTGGAACCTGAACCAATAAATGGTAATTTTAGATTGGCGATGAAAGATGAATTAGGCATATTTATTAATTACGATTATTCCTCATTTTTGGGTCGGCGTTTGTCTGGTAGATCGTCCCAGACAAACCTTTCTGGACTGAGAATATTTCGGGAATCGAATCTCATCTTCAGTTCGCGCATATTATTAGCACCAGTCCCGCTATATCCCCAAACACTTACATAGTTTTTTAGAGGAATTGGGGCATCTAACACAGTCAAAAAGCCACCTTGTTCTTGACAATGACGGCGGAAATACTGGAGCATTTCCGGTGTAGCTATTTCGGTTTCAAGCCGGAATTTACCTAAGCCACTTCCCGCATGGATATAAGCTAATCCTCTCCCGAAAGTTAACTTATCAAAATAAGTTAGAGTGGGGACAGCAGTCGAAGGTAATACTCCTATTTTGCAACTAATTTCCGGTGGGATGTGGGATTTCCAGATTTGTTTTGGTAATGATTCCCATAGAATGGTATCTTCCCCGTCGCTATACAAATTACTTGTTAACCCAAGCTCCTTCCCCACTTCGAGCAATCTAGAGGATTGTTGTTGGACGCTTTCCGACAGACTTTGAAAACGTACCATTAAACCCATCCCCTCGCCCAAATTCAGTTTAGTTACCAATCCTGTGGATAGTAAATCTGTAGCAGTAGGGGTGAGAGCAGAAGCGAGTAAAATTTTTGTAGCAGTTGCGATCGCATCCGCTTTCCCCATTAGTAGCACTGTCCCCGATGCCTCCTGTACCGGATACAATCGGAAAGTCACTTCTGTCAGAATCCCCAAAGTTCCGTAGGAACCTGTAAAGAGTTTCATCAAGTCATAACCTGCCACATTTTTCACCACTCTGCCACCAGCTTTGGCAATTGTGCCATCACTCCGAACAAAGGAAATCCCCAATAGCATATCCCGAATTCCCCCATAACGGTGACGCAAAGAACCGCTATCGGCGGTAGCCACAATTCCCCCTAAAGTCGCCTCACCATTGTGGCAGGGTTCAATTGGTAAAAATTGACCAGTTTTCAAGAGAATTTCTTGTAAGTCGGTAAATTTAATACCAGCTTGTGCCGTAACTGTCAAGTCACCCACTGCATGTTCGATGACTTGATTTAAACGCTGGGTGCTGACAACCAAATCAATTGGTTTACCTACTGCTCCCCAACCTAGTTTGGTACCATTACCACAGGGCAGAACATTCCAGTAATTATGATAAGCACACTTCATCACCTCTGTTAATTCAGTGACGCTATTGGGGTAAACAATATATTGGGGATATAAATCCACCTCATAAGGTCTAGCAACCCGTTCCTGCCAGTCTGGTGTTAAATCATCCCAATGGCAGATACTAGAATCGCCAACAATGGGGACGAGTTTTTCTGGGATCGCATTCATTATTTTGTGCTTGGTTGTTGGTTATTTTTTATTTGTGGATAGTTGTTGGTTATTTGTCGTTATTTATTCCCATCAAAACTCATTCCTCATTCCCCATCTAAGGACGAATGCCATAATGTCGGTAACGCAAGTAATCCTGCAAAATGCGATCGTGATCGAAGCAGAGATTTGCTGGTATCTCCCAAGGGTGAAAAATGCCCAAATTTTTCGCATCATCAGCAGCTTGAGGTTCGCCCTTACCTGTAGCTAAAAATACTACACTGAGGGTATGCTGGCGAGGATCTCGGTGAGGCTCGGAATAAACGTGAAACTGTTCGATTAATTCTACCTGTAAACGAATCTCTTCTTGGGCTTCTCGGACAGCGGCAGCTTCCACCGACTCGCCATAATCGACAAAGCCACCGGGAATTGCCCAACCCAGGGGCGGGTTTTTACGTTCAATTAAAATAATTGGTCGATGGGCGCGATCGATCAATTCAATAATGATATCAACTGTAGGAACCGGATTTCGGTAGCTCACAAGGTAAATTTCGTTCGTTGTTTGTTATTCTCTATTTGTTGTTTGTTATTTTACGACATTATTTTCCCCTCCCCCCTTTCCTCCCAGGGCTGTTTCATTCTCGGT
>DOIX01000039.1 GCA_003511885.1 Cyanobacteria bacterium UBA11153 | reverse complement strand
GTCCATTAGACTTCTCCAGAAAACATTGTATTGACTTGTAGTATTTTGTAGGGGCGAAGCATAAGGGCGACAATTTCACGGAAAAATTAGAAATTTGGATATCCCTTATGCTT
The DNA here is from genome assembly GCA_003511885.1 of Cyanobacteria bacterium UBA11153. GTDB lineage: Bacteria > Cyanobacteriota > Cyanobacteriia > Cyanobacteriales > Coleofasciculaceae > Limnofasciculus. Next base: position 4,024 of record DOIX01000039.1, on the reverse strand, counting down.
CGCCCTGCCCCGACAGGTAAGCCATAATTTATATTTTGGAGAAGTCTAATATCAATCCTCCTGAGATACTGCGATGACGATCAAAGAACTTCTCATCCAAGAAATCGATAGCACCCCTGACGAACTACTTGCAGATATTCTTAGCTTGGTGCGATCCCTCAAATCCCCTCCACACCGGCAAATCAATAGCTACGAACAACTGCTAAACCGCATCGACTACTTGGAAGCTATCATCGGTATCCGCAAAGGAATAGAAAGCTTCGAGCGAGGTGAAGGTATTCCAGTAGATAAAGCCATGACAGTGCTACAGCAGCAGTTCAATATTCCTCCTCGTCTATGAGTTATCAAGTCCTAATTCAACCACCTGCCTTTCAAGAAATTGAAACCATCTACCGTTGGATGTGCGATTATTTGAGTGCTGATGCGGCAAATCAATGGTATAGCACTACGGGTTGAGATTAGGACGTTTTGATCCCCCCTTGCCCCCCTTAATAAGGGGGGAATAAGCCCAAAGAGAATGTCCTAATCTATATTTGTACTGCTATACTACGATCTTCAAGATGCGATCGCATCCCTGCAACAGTTTCCTTCCCGTTGCTCAGTTGCACCCGAAGCCGCCACAATTGGTCGGGAAATTCGACAATTGTGGGTTGGTAAAAAAAGAACCTATCGGATTCTGTTTGTGGTGCAGGGTGATACTATTGCGATATTACATATTCGTCACTGTCGTCAAGCTTCTCTAGGTAATGAACCGCCAGAGTAATCCCATCAAATAGTCAATAAAGAACGATCGCCCCTCACACCAAATACCACACACCCGTTAACAATATTTATCTTCTCTTTGGATATACTGTCTCAGTACAGGTGATAAAGTGTAAAGACTTCCCTGTTTTTCGATCCAGCAGCGCCGCAATAGAGACTGCAATGCGTTTAGCAAATCTGATGATGATATTTGTCCATTTTGGAGCAATTTGGCGAAGTTGACTGGCTGGTTTTCTTTTGCCAACAATGACAGGACTTGTTTTTCTAGTTCGGTTTTGCGATCGCACTGTTCCCGTAAAACATCTTTCAAATCTTCCGGCAACAATATTATATCATCTCTTAATACCTCAGCCACGCCGATTCCCAACTCTTGAATCAGAGTCGCCACGCTTTTTAACCATAATGGGTTGCCCTGGTAGCGGTGAATGAGTGCTTCGCAGTTATCGATTTCTGTTAATCCTTTATCTCTGAGGATTTCCCATGCGGCGGCGGTGTCTAAACCAGTCAGTTGTAAAGTCCGAATGGGAGTATTTTGGCTTGTGAGTTGAGGAACTTCTTGCGGTGCTTCCCAACCGACTAGCAGAAAGCAACTTTGATGGGATAATTTTTCTATTTGTTTGAATAAAGAGCGATATTCTTCGTATCCCGGTTTGTATTTGCCTGCTAATTCGCCACTACATAAAAGGTTGTGAACGTCATCTAAAATGATTAAACTGCGATGGTTTTGTAAATATTTAATTAGAGGTAATGGTTTCAGGTTAGTTGCAGGGGAATCTAACTTTTCTGAGAAAAACTGGATTAGTTTATGTTCAAATTCATCAGGAGTGTGGGATGCGTCGATGTTGCACCAAATGACGCATTCAAATTCATCTTTTATTTGGTGTACGAGTTGGATTGCTAGGGATGTTTTGCCGATGCCGCCGATCCCGGTTAGGGTGATGAGGCGGCAGTTTTGTTGTAGAATCCAGGTGGTGAGGGTGTCGAGTTGAGGAGTGCGTGAGAAGAAAGTGCCCAACTCCGGCATTTCGCTTAAATCTTGATGTAGAGTTTTAGTTGGTTTTGGGTTGGAGGTTTCTTGATTTGGTGAGTGTGAGTTTGGTGTATCTGGCGGGTGTCTGGTTTCACCACAAATGTTGAAATTACTGCTTACTACAACCTCTTGTACAAAGTTTACAACATTAGAATTAGAGTTTTGCCATCTCTCCATTGCCGAGCAAACATTCTTTTTACTAACATCTTCTCCCAACGCTTCAGAAAGTATCTGCCATAATTCCGATCCGATTTCCCTGATGCGACTTTCAGAACAGTCAAAGTCTTTCGCTATTTCTTTGTATGTCTCGCGTTGTAGAGTTCCCCGCAGTACCGCATCTTGTAAATCGTCAAGGTGCTGGCCAGTTTTAGCGAAGACTATTTTATCCGCGAGATTTAACATTTCTTTAATATTCATCTTGCAGGGAGATGCGATAGTTTTGTGTATTGTAGCTTACAACTGCCAACATTTTCGTACATTTTGCCACTTTTTTGTACAAAACTATATTTAATAGAGTGATACTGTGGAAAAAAAAGTGGCAAAATTGAACATTTATTGACTACACAAAGCCCGGATTTATAAATACCATAGAAGAAGTATTAAAGAGTAAACTAGGGAATAAACGCTTGCCGTTTTATACCCTGTAGCTATTAATTAGAACGTAAATGCGTTTTAATTAATAGTTATACTGCAAGAAATGCAAAGACAAAACCCATGCAAAAAATTAGAATTTTTTCTGTAATCGGATTAACGACTTTTGCAATTCAGATGCTTTTTATATCTGCTGTCCATGCTGCTATACCTGAAGGATCTTACACGCAAACTTGCCGCAATGTCTATACAAATGGGGACACTTTGTCTGCCACATGTCAGACTGCTAATGGTAGGTGGAAGAGAACAGAATTACAAAGTTTTAGTAGATGTGTTAGTGACATCAGCAACCAAAATGGAAATTTGCGATGTGAGTTTGTGTACATTCCCGAAGGTTCGTACAAGCAAACGTGCCAACGTATTACTCCAATAGATGATACTTTGACAGCTATATGCAGGAAAATTGATGGAGGTTGGATGGAAACCAGACTAGAAAACTATCGACACTGCCGCAATGGAAGTGTTGATAACCTGGATGGATTACTTGTTTGCGATCGCCAGTAGCGGTCGTGAAGTAAAGTGGGTAGTGCGATCGCCCATTTTCTATCTTGGGTTAACCCTTGTGTCACCCCAACCTCTTTTTCCACTTACAATCTTATCCATTTCGACAATTTCAAAGTGCGCTGATTGTACGGACAGCGATCGCCCCAGCACGCATCAAGAGCGATCGCCCTGACTATTTTTTCAACCAGGTGCGATCGCCCTTTCTTGTTTCTGCTGAGTGAGAGCCTAAAATGAAAGAGCGTGAAGCGAAGCTATCCCCTAGGGAATCGCCCCTCACACCAAATACCAAACACTGCGATGATTGCACGGAGAGCGATCGCCCATCACGCATCAAGAGCGATCGCATTTCTCCTTTACGAATCAAGATTCCAACTACTTAGGGAAAATAATGATAAAATTCCCGACGATGTAGAACACGCATCACTTCTATAACATCTTCATTAACCTCTATTCCAATACGGTAATCGCCGATCCGGATGCGATAGCGACCAGCGTAACCTCTCATGGCTTTAATGTCAGAAATCTCCTCTAAGGTGTTGATTGCTTCTAGTGTTGTAAAAGCCAGATCGTAGATGCGTTGGTATGATGTGGAACTCTTCAGTTGTTTCAAGTCTTTTAGAAAAGCCTGACGGTATTGAACTTCCAAGATTATTCCTCCAGATAAGCTAAGGCTTCCGATCGTTCTAACAAGGGAGTATTAACAGCTTCATCCATTGCTTTGTTCATGCAATAATCTTCTACCGCGACCGCAAGTTTATCTGCTGAAACTTCTTCATTAGGTAATAGTTGTCGCCATAGCTTAATAGGAATGACCACAGCACTTACATCTCCGTTTTTGTTCGTAAGATATTCAATATTTAACGTTGTTTCCATATCAGACTCCAGAAACTTCGAGCAATTCTAGTTTACCTCAAAGCTATTCACCTTTGCCAGTATCTTGACCGATCGCATAGGTGCTATTGAATGAAAAGGCGATCGCCCCATCACGGATAAAGATCGATTGCCCTTTGTTTTTCTGATGAGCGAGATCCTAAAATGAAAGAGCGATCGCCCTTACTACAGCGGTTTCCGCAGTAA